>CAJBSQ010000330.1 GCA_903958265.1 uncultured Planctomycetaceae bacterium | reverse complement strand
TGCTCCTGGCCGTGATCGGAGCCAGAGGCCTGGCAGGCAACGCCCATGGGCAGGTCCCGGGTGGACAGATCGCACCGCCACAGCAGCCAGCGCCACAGCAGCCAGCGCCGCAGCAGCCAGCGCCGCAGCAGCCAGCGCCACGGAACGCTGCGGTCGCTCCGCCGCAGCCGCAGCAGCCCGTGGTGCTTTCGCCCGAGCAGCAGGCTGCGCTCGATCAGCTGCTCGCCGCCTGGGAGAGCCGCAATGCAGCAGTTCGCACCTGGTCGTGCACGTTTCACAAGTGGGAATACAACGCCTGGAGCCCGGCCGATGCCAACGGCGAGCGGCTTGCCTTTGCGGAGAGCACCGGCGAACTGAAGTACGCCGCCCCGGACAAGGGTCTGTTTCGTGTCAAGGAGACGAAGCAGTGGATCCCCGAAGCCCGACGATACGAGGTCCGCGGCGGCGACACCGGTGAGCACTGGGTCTGCAACGGCGAGAGCGTCTACGAGTTTCGGCACTCCGAACGGCAGCTCAGGGAAACGAAGCTACCGCCGGAAATGCGGGGCAAGGCGATCAGCGACGGCCCGCTACCGTTCGTCTTCGGCGCCAAGGCAGACACGCTGCGAAAGCGATACTGGATGCGGATCGTCACGCCACCCGACGTCCGCGACCAGATCTGGCTGGAGTCGCTGCCGCGGTTCCAGGCCGACGCCGCCAACTTTTCCAAGGTGGAGCTGATTCTGCAGGCCCGCGACCTGATGCCCTTCGCGATCCAGATCTACAAGCCAGGTGGCCAGGATCGTGACGTCTTTCAGTTCGATCCTCGCACCAATCTGATCGACAAGGGCCTCGATCTGATCCGCGACTTTGCCAAGCCGATGACCCCCTTCGGTTACAAATACGTGCTGGAGGATCTCACGGCGCAGGCGGCCGGGCCGCCTGCCGGGGCCCCGGCGGTTCGCTGACCGAGGCTGCGCCAAGGCCCGCGGGCTGGCTCCGGCAGGCCGGTGTCTCGGTCGAAGCACGGGGTGGGATATACTCCTGCTTTCCTTCGGAGTTCGCCGATGCCCCTGGTCGATCCCGCCCACCCGCTGTTTCAGCTCCTGCAGCGCGACCGTCGCTACACGCTCGACGCTTACCTGTTCGTGCTGGAATCACTGTCGTTCGCCCAGGAGTCTCTCGGGATGGGCCAGGAGCCCGCGACCGAAGACCTCGAAGCCCCGCCGGTCACGGCCGAGTCGAAGGGCGATACCAGGGCGAAGCCCGGCCGTCGTCGCCGCCGCCAGGTCGAGCGGCACGTTTCGGGCCAGGAACTCTGCGAGGCGGCCCGGCTCTACGGCCTGCAGCAGTACGGCTATCTCGCTCCCACCGTGCTGGCGGCCTGGGGCATTCGGCAGACCGCCGACATCGGCGACATCGTGTTCAACATGATCGACATCGGGCAGATGCGAAAGACCCGGGGCGACAAGCGGGAAGACTTCCACGGTGTGTACGGGTTCGACGAGGCGTTCGCCCGAGATCTGGCGTTCGCGGTTCCAGATCCCGTCTGAGAGCGAGGGGTGTCATGGCGTGCCAGCCAGTCGCCGCCGGGGCCCGGATCCTGTGTGTCGGTGTGGCCGTGCTCGAGGCGGCATGGCTGGCGTCGCTGGTGTGGCTGGTGTGGCAAGGCTGAATGGACCGTGGGCAACTGCCCAAACGTCCGAGGAAATGTCGGCGATGCGAATCACCCTGACGCAGACGCCGCTCTGGGCGGCACTCGTGCCGCTCGCCGCCTACCTCGTGATCCTCGGCTGCCTGCACCTGCGGCGGCGGCCGGTCGCCGTGTCGGGCCAGGTTGATGCCGTCCTGCTGGCTGCTGCGGTTTCCGGACTCGTGATCGCCGGACCGCTGGCCCTTTTGCAGCCCGCGGCCGGGGCGTCGGCCTTGACGGCCGTGGCGTTGCTCGTGGGTTTCGTGCTCGTCGTCGCCTTCGCCATGCTCGCTGCCCGACCGCGGGTGGTGGTCTACAACATCGGGCTCGACCAGCTGCGACCGATCGTGTCGCAACTGGTCGTGAGCCTCGATCCATCGGCACGGTGGGCCGGCGAAACGGCGGCGCTGCCGGCCCGCGGACTCCAGTTGCATCTGGATGACCGGGGCCCGGCGCGAACGGTCAGCATCATCGCGGCCGGCGGACGTACCTCGGCGGAAGCCTGGTCCGAGTTCAGCCGCCGCCTCCGCCCGGCGATTCGGACCGTGCGGGTTCGGTCGAGTCCCTGGGCCTATGCCTTCGCGGGATGCGGCGTCGCGCTGGCTGGAGCCGCGGCCTGGCTGTGGGCTGTCGGCAGCTGACACCGCTGCCACTCGAGCTCCATCGCGTGTTCGCCGACGCGTTCGCCGACCCGCCCTCGTTGCCGCAGCCGACGCGCCACATGACCTGGATGCGGTCTACCGCGGACGCGGCGCGGTTGGCGTCCGCCTGCGGCCCGACTTGGCCAGCACGTCCGGGCAGGAATCCGCGACGAGCCTCGTCATCGTATTGAGCGACACGCCCAGCAGCGTGGCGGCCTGTCCCCGATGGCCGTGGGTAAACGCCAACGCCTGCCGCACAGCCAACCGGCGGAGCTCATCGAGGTTGAAGACGGGCACCTTTGGCTCGTCGTTCGCGACCGAGTCCATCGAGCCGACATCATCGTCCAACTCCTGGCCGACGATAGGGTCGGCCGCAGGTGCGACGGGGATTTCCGGCGCCGTCGGGAGTGGTCGGGCAGCCGGTGCCGCTGCGGCGTCGAACACCTCGGCGAGGACCACGTCGACCCGGTCTTCGAAGACGTAGACCCGCTGGACCGTCTGGGCCAGCTGCCGCACGTTGCCCGGCCACGAGTGCCGCATGAAGCGATCGAGCGTGAGAGGATCGGGCTGCCACTGCGTGCGGCCATACTCACGGGCGAAGTGGGCCGAGAAGTGCTCCACGAACCGGGGAATGTCTTCCGCGCGGGACCGCAGCGGTGGGACATTCAGATGGATCGTGTTGAGCCTGTAGAGCAGGTCCTCGCGGAACATGCCCGAGGCGACGTTGGCCTCGAGGTCGCGGTTGGTGGCCGCGATCACCTGCACGTCGATCGCATGCGTTTCCGTCGAGCCGACCGGGGTGACCTCCCAGCGCTGCAGCACGCGGAGGAGTTTTGGCTGAAGATCCAGCGGCAATTCCCCGATCTCGTCGAGGAAGATGATGCCCCCCTCCGCGGCCCGGAAGGCGCCACGCGAGGAGCCGAAGGCGCCCGTGAACGCCCCTTTCTCATGGCCGAAGAGTTGGCTTTCGGCGAGGTCGGCGACGAGCCCGCCACAGTTGATGGCGACAAACGGTTTGTCGTGTCGTGGGCCTGCGGCATGGATCGCCCGGGCCACTTCTTCCTTGCCACAGCCGGTCTCGCCCGTGATCAGCACGGAGCAGTCGAACGTTGCCACCCGGGCGATGTTGTCTTCCAGCCGGCGAACCGACTCGGAACTGCCCTCGAGCCGGGGCCAGCGTTTCTCGGCACGGCCGACGGCGCGGCCCGGCCGGGCGAACGGGGAGGGCTGCTGAGCTGCCTGGGACGCTTCCATGAAACGCTCCAACGAGGCGTGTCCTCGTCGGTCCTCGAAATCCCCCGGCCACGAGGGTGACTTTTCGGATCGTAACCGCTTTCACCATAATTGCGAATCGATTTCACAGTTTTTGCGATTTCGACTGGTTTGAGGCGGAATTCATGGGCGAAAAGCTTTCCGGCACCCGGCATTTTCGGGCCTCTGGGGATCAGGTGCCCTCAGCCGGCTGGGAGCCGCCCGCAATGGCCGGTGCCAGGAAAACCCCCCCCAGGGTGGTGTGTTTGGCGTGAAGACCGCGGTACGATTCGGACGACCGGGTGGAGGCATGGCAGCATGCTGTCACGTCGCCGGCGGGAATCGGCCCTCTTCCTAAAAACCGCCGCCGGGTCGTGCGGCCTCGAGTGACTGGTGCCTACAAGTCCTGAACCATGGAGCCGGCCTGACTGGGTCGCCCGTGCGCGGGTGATGCTCGACTCCTATCAGTCGCTCCTCGGCCGTCCGCTCGTCGATCGGCAGGGGTCGGATCTCGTCGTGGCTGAGCGGCTCTACCGGGCGGCGTTTGTGGTGGTGGCGCACGGGACGGGCCCCGATCCGGTCCTCAGCTACGGCAATGCCGTGGCGCTCGCCTTGTGGGAGATGCACGCCGATGCGTTCACCCGCACGCCGTCGCGGCTCACGGCGGAACCGGCGGACCGCGACGAGCGGGCGCGGCTCCTCGACCGGACGCTGCGAGACGGGTTTGTGGACGACTATTCCGGCGTCCGCATCTCCCGCACGGGTCGGCGTTTCCACATCGAGCGAGCGATCATCTGGAACCTGTCCGACGCGACCGGGGCGCACGTGGGGCAGGCGGCGACCTTCGATCAGTGGACACCGCTCGGCTGACGGACTTTAATGCACGTGGGCGTAGTGTTGATCCCGACGGCATCGAGGAGGCTTGTTCATGACGATCGAAAAACTCTGCATGGTGATGGCGGTGGTGGCATTCGCCATGGTGGCCGCTCCGCGGGCGGGCGCCGCGACACCGCTCGCCGGAGAGATGAAGACGATCGACGGCACCGTGGTCGATCTCGCATCCTACAAAGGGAAGGTCGTGCTGATCGTCAATGTGGCAAGCCGTTGCGGTGCCACGCCCCAGTACGCCGGTCTCCAGAAACTCTACGACACCTACAAAGACAAAGGGCTGGTCGTGATCGGCTTTCCGGCGAATGACTTCGGCGCCCAGGAACCGGGCAGCGATCCCCAGATCGCCGAGTTTTGCTCGTCGAAGTACGGCGTGACCTTCCCGATGTTCTCGAAGATCACCGTCAAAGGTCCGGCCAAGTCGCCGCTCTACAAAACGCTGACCGAGTCGGCGGACCCGCCCGGCGAGGTGGCCTGGAACTTCGAAAAGTTTCTCGTGGGCAAAGACGGTGAGGTCGCCGCACGGTTTAAGACGGGCGTGCAACCCAGTGACGCCGCATTCATCGCGGCCGTCGAGGCAGCGCTGGCACGGTAGAGCGCAACCGACGGACGTGGATCGCTGCCTTCGTTACGCCGCCTTTGACGTAGGACGCGTCTGGGCGATGCCGGGCCCGATGGTCCGCCGAGCCACCCAGCTCGGTCGGCCCTGCGCCTCGCGGTAGGCACGGACGACGTATTCGCCCACGATCGCCACGGCGGCGGTCTGGACGGCGGCCACGAGCGTGGCAACCGCGGTGAGCGAGGCCAGCGATACGGTCTCCGAGGCCGGCGGTGGGTTCACCCAGCACGACGCGGTGGCGACCGCAGCGCTGCCGACGCCCACGGCGGCCAGGCTCGCCGAGGCCACCCACGTGAGCCGCACCGGCGCGTCGGAGGAGAGCACCAGCGCGTCGCCCGCTAACTTCAAAAGCTTCCACGGGGAATACTTGGTGGCCCCCGCCATGCGGGCATTGCGGTCGTACCAGACAGGCTCGTGACGGAAGCCTGCCCACGGAACCAGGCTCCGCAGGTAGCGGCGCTTCTCGGGCAGCGCGACGACGGCATCGGCAACCGCCCGATCGACGAGCTTGAAGTCGCCGGTGTCGACGGGCATGGGATAGGGGATGAGCCAGGCGAACATCCGATGGAACAGGCTGGCGGTCACGAGCTTGAACCGCGTCTCACCTTCCCGGGACCGCCGTCGTCCGTAGGCGACGTCGACACCCTCCCGCCACCGCTGCACCATTTCCAGGATCACCTCGGGTGGGTCCTGAAGGTCGGCGTCGGTGATCACGATGGCATCGCCCCTGGCGGCGGCCAGGCCGGCCGACATGGCCGCCTGCTGGCCGAAGTTGCGGGCGAGTTCGATCACCTGCACCCGCGGATCACGGGCCGCAATCGCCTCGAGCCGCTCGAGCGTGGCATCGCGACTGCCGTCGTCGATGTAGATGATCTCGACGTCCATCCCCGCTCCCGGCAGCACCTCGGTGAGCCGCGCGTGCGTGGCGTCGATGACCTCCTGCTCGTTGTGGCAGGGGATGACGACGGACAGCAGCCCGCGGGCGGATCGGCGGGGCGATCGTGAGAGAATGCCAGGACGGGCCTCCGCGGAGGGCGCCGCGGCGGTGGAGGAAAACTCGTTCATCGGTTCGGCTCCTCATCGACGGCGGCGGTTCGCACTGCGGTGGGGATTCGGTGTCCTACGGCGACGATGTCGTGGCTGCGGAATACCGGTCGCGTGCGATTCACGATGCCAACTCCCGGCGGCAGCCGTGATTCGATCGCGGCGAAATGCTGCTCGGGCACGAGGAGCACGGCATCGGGACCCGCCGCGAGGAAGGCGGCGACCGCGTCGAGCTGGCCGTCGCCGATCTGCGTCACTCGCTGGTCGGCGTAGAACACGACGTTCGGGCTCGACAGCAGGTAGGTACCGATCCGGACGGGTTCGTCGCGGCCCGCCTGAACGGTTTGCACGAACCCGGGCAGCGTGTTGGCGCGGGCGAGCCAGGCCTGCGCCGGCCCCACGGCGAGGGCCGCGTAGATCAGGCCCGTGACCGTGAACGCGGTCAGGGCGGTCAGCGGACGACGCGTCGCGCACGCGGCGCAGACGGCCGCGCCGGCCAGCGGAACGACCGCCAGGAGGGCGGCTGGTTCCGCGCCTGGCAGGCCGTGGCGCGAGGCGATCAAGACCGTCGCCGCGGTGGCCACGCCGCCGAAGACGAGCGACGCCAGGCCGGTGGCCATCCAGCGGGGGTGCGGCCAGCCAGCCGTCGCCGCGCGGCGGGCCGCATCCACGCCGATCGCGGCGACGAGGAATGCCGCCGCCGGGTAGGCGGGCAGGACGTAGTTGGGGAGTTTGGTCGCGGCAGCCGAGAACGCGCCGACCCAGACCGTGAGCCACACGAGCAGCAGGATGATCGCCCGGCCGGCCGGGCCCTCGATGGTCCGCGTCGCGACCCGCCAGGCGGCCACCACCGCGGCGAAGGGCAGGAAGCACGACCACGGATAGAAGCCGACGAGCATGGCCAACGGATGAAACAGGGCCCCGCCCCCGTGCTTTTCCATGGGCGCCATGAAGCGGCCCACGTTGTGCACGAAGAAGAATCCTTTGATCCACTCGCCGTCCGTGCGCATGCCGACCGCCGTGTACCAGGGAGCCGCGGCGAGAATCACGCCGCAGATCATCGCGACGGGCCGCAGGGCGGAGACCGCATCGCCAACCGCCGGCAGGGTGACGCGGGCGATCCTCATCGGCAGCGGCCCGCCGGTCGGTGCAGCCAGGAGCCGGCGGTCAACCGCGAGCCACCAGGCCCAGGGGGCGAGCACCGCCAGCGGCCCCACGAATCCGATCGGTCCCTTGCAGACTACCGCAAGGCCCAGGGCGAGGCCTGCAGCCAGCGCGGTGGCGATTCGCATCCGCGTCAGCTTCCCGTCGGCACCCGGCATGATCGCCTCGGCGACCATCAGCGTGGCCCAGGCGGTGAGCGCCGTGAGGATGGCATCAGGCGTCGCGGCATGCGCCTCGATCGAGACCAGGAGGCAGCCGACGTAGGCCAGGGCTGCCACCACGCCGGTCGTGTCATCAAACCACCGCCGGCCCGCCCGCAGCAGGGCCAGGGCCGTGAGCAGCGTGGCGATCACCGACGGCAGCCGCGCGGCGAACTCGTTGACGCCGAAGACCTTCATGCACGCGGCCATGCACCAGTGCATCAGCACCGGCTTGTCGACCGCGAGCGTGCCGTTGAACGTGGGCACCACCCAGTCGCCCGTTTCGACCATCGTGCGGGCGATCGCCGCGAAGCGGGCCTCGTCCTCGTCCCAGAGGGGTGCGGGAGCGGTCGCCATCGCGAGCGTCGCCAGAGAGCCGAGGAGCACGAGGAGGGTGGGGCGGTTCCAAGACATCGACGCGGTTCCTGCTGGTTCAGGGTTGAACGATGAGACGAAGGTGAGGGGAGAGGGGTCAGCGTCGCGGGGCTGCTTCTTCGGCGGCCAATCGGGCCGGCGGTTCGGCCCCGTGTCGCCGCGGACCGATGAGCAAGACCTGCTGCGAGGTCGGGAACGACGTGGCGGCCCGCAGCACGCCATAGTCGCGCGGCAGTGCCGCTGAGACCTGCTCCTCGTAGCGGGCGTCGACGACCAGATGGGCTCCGGGGTGCTCGCTGATGAAGGTCGCCGCCGCAGCAGGCTCGGCCAACTCCTCGACGGAGCCGCAGGGCGTGAGGCGGCCCGCATAGAAGACGGCGCTGGCCGGCGCGCCGAAGGAGGCGATCGGGACGGCTGCACCTGCCTGGGGCAAACACGAGACGAGCTGCCGGGTGCCGCCGACGTGGGCGATGCCCGCCGGGCCGGCTGCCAGTAGGAGTGCGACGGTGCCGCAGGCGGTCGCGGCCCAGGCCCCGGAGGCGGCGATCCGCGACGAGAGCGACTGACAGCCCCAGGCCAGCCCGGCGCCGACGATGGGCACCAGGCCGATCAGCCCCAGCCATTCCGCGCCGGGGGCGATCCGCCGCGTCGCGAGCGGAAGTCCGACGCCGATGGCGATCCCGGAGACCGCGAGGAAGGCCCATGCCAGCCGCATCCAGCCATCGGTCGCCCGGGATGGCCGGCGAATCCAGTCGGCCACGAACAGGCCCACGGCCGCGGCGACCGCCGGGTAGGCGGGCCAGACGTAGCCGGGGAGCTTCGTGCCGGCGAGGGAAAACGGAACCAGCCATGCCGCCAGCCAGCAGATCACCAGTCGCGTGCCGACGGTCTCGCGGGCCGTGACGGCAGCGTGCCGAACGACCAGTGCCGACGCCATCGACCAGGGAAACATGCCGACGAGAATGACCAGCGGGTAGTAGAAGAATGCCGAGCCCGAGTGGCCCTCCATCGGGGCGGCAAACCGGCGGACGTTGTGCACGAGCAGGAACTCGCGAAGCCATTCACCGTCGGTTCGCACGGTGACGAGGGCATACCACGGCAGGGCCACGGCGAGGGCCGCTCCGAGGATGATGGCGACCCGCAGGCTGCGGCAGGCCTCCATGCCTGACGAGGCGAGGCGCCTGAGGAGCGAGCCGCGACGTCCCGGATCGAGCCAGGCCTGCCACCAACAGAAGCTGCCGAGTCCCAGCAGCGGCACGACGAGACCGACCGGCCCCTTGGTCATCACGCCGAGCCCGCAGGCCACCCCCACGGCGGCGGCGTTGAGGGCGGACATCCGCACCGGCCCGTTTCGCCAGCCGATGCCGTCGCCCTCTGGCACCCTCGCCGCGCGGACGAAGAGCCACAGTGCCAAGGTGGTGCAGAACGCCAGCGGCGCATCGGGGGTGGCCGCTCGTCCCGAGACTCCAGTCCAGAGGCAGGTTGCCATCACGAGGCCCGACCACAGCCCGACATCGGGCCGGAAGATGGCGCCGGCGATCAGCCCCGTGAGCAGGCAGGATCCGATGGTGAGCAGGGCCGACGCGAGCCGTGCGCCTGTTTCGTTGACCCCGGCCACGGCGAAGCCGGCGAGGTGGAGCCAGTTGACGAGCACCGGCTTCTCGACCCGCAGCCTCCCGTTGAACGTCGGGACGACCCAGTCACCTGAGGCATGCATCGCCAGCGAGCAGGCGGCGTTGCGGGGTTCGTCATCGTCCCAGAGGGGTGAACCGCCGAGGTTCGGCAGCAGCACGAGTGCCGCGACGAGGGCGACGGCCAGCGCTGATGATCGCGTGATCGGCATGACGATGTCCCGCTCGGGGGCCACTGGGCGAAACCGGGATGGAGCCGTCCCGCGGCGCTCCGGAACGGGGCGGGAGGGTAGGGGGGCGGCCCAAAGCGGGTCAAGCCGACAACCGGGCTCGGGAAGTGCCGGTTTTTCCGCGATTCAAGCCGGTTGACCGCCCCCGGTGGACAGGTATGTTCAAGCAACGCCGGAGGCCCTCCAGAGGAGGTCGCAGCGGGTCCGCACGTGGTCGGAGGCAGGTTTCTTGGCAGACGAACAGAATCCGGCGGCAGGCGACGAGGAAGATGCCGGCGAGCGTCCCCCAGCGGACGGCCTCCGTGACATTTCCGGCGGGCGGCTCATCGAGCTGCCGATCGAACAGGAGCTGAAAGACAGCTACCTGACCTATGCCATGAGCGTGATCGTGTCGCGGGCCCTGCCCGACGTGCGAGATGGGCTCAAGCCTTCGCAGCGGCGGATCCTGGTCGCCATGCACGACCTCAACCTCTCCCCCGGCGCGTCGCGGGTGAAGTGCGCGAAGATTTCCGGCGACACCAGCGGCAACTACCACCCCCACGGCGAGAGCGTGATCTATCCGACCCTCGTCCGCATGGCCCAGGAATGGAACATGCGGCACGTGCTGGTGGACAAGCAGGGCAACTTTGGCTCGATCGCCGGCTTGCCGGCCGCCGCGATGCGATACACCGAGGCCCGCCTCTCGCCGATCGCGGCCCTGATGCTCGACGATCTCGAACTCGACACGGTCGATTACGTGCCGTCGTACGACGAGCGGAACACGGAGCCGGTGGTGCTGCCGAGCCGGTTCCCCAACCTGGTCGTCAACGGCGCCGGCGGCATCGCCGTGGGCATGGCGACGAGCATCCCGCCGCACAACCTCGCCGAAGTCTGCCGGGCCCTCGTGGCCCTGATCGACAATCCCGCCGTGTCGATGGTCGAACTGCTCCAGATCGTGCCCGGCCCCGACTTCCCGACCGGCGGCATCGTGATGGGCCGCGAAGCCTTGGTTCGCGGCTACCTCACCGGCCGCAGCACGATCACCCTTCGGGCCCGGGCGCACGTCGAGGAGTTCGGCAAGAACCGCAATCGGATCGTCGTCACCGAGATCCCCTACCAGCAGACCCGCGACGCGATCGAGGAGAAGATCGCCGAACTCGTCAACGACGATCGCATCAGGGGCATCTCCGCGATCCGCAACGAGAGCGATCTCAACGATCCTGTCCGCCTGATCTTGGAGCTGAAGCGAGACGCCGATCCCGACGTGGTGCTCAACCAGCTCTACCAGTTTTCCTCGCTCCAGACGTCGTTCTCGCTGATCTTTCTGGCACTCGTCGACGGGAAGCCGCGGATCCTGTCGTTCAAGAACATGCTGGAGGAGTTCCTGCGGCATCGGATGGTTGTGATCCGCCGCCGCACTCAGCACCTCCTCGCCAAGGCCCGCAGCCGCAAGCACACGCTCGAAGGACTGCTCGTTGCTCTGGCCAACATCGACGAGGTGATCAAGATCATCCGCAGTTCGAAGTCGCAGGCCGAGGCGAAGGAGCGACTCTGCCAGCTTCAGGCTCCGGCAGCCCTGCTCGAGCGGGCCCTCGGGGCCGAGGGCTTCGCCGTGCTCCAGGACGAGCGGGGGGCGAGCGAGACCTACGGCCTCTCACCCGTGCAGGCCGACGCCATCCTCCGGCTCACACTCGGCCAGTTGGTGAACCTCGAGCATGAGAAACTCGGCGGCGAGCATCGCGAGCTGCTTTCGAAGATCGGCGAGTTCCGCCGAATCCTGTCGAGCGAGGCCACCATCAAGGCGCTCATCCGCCAGGAACTCGTCGACGTGGAATCCAAGCACGGCGACGAGCGACGAACAGAGATCAGCGGCGAAGCGGGCGACATTCGCGACATGGCCGAGCTGATCACGGAGGCCACGATGGTGGTCACGATCAGCCGCGCCGGCTACGTGAAGCGGACGCCGGCCGACACCTATCGGGCCCAGCGGCGCGGCGGGACGGGGCTCACCGGGGCCCGCTCCGACGAGGAGGATCCGATCGAGCACCTGTTCGTGGCCAGCACCCACGACTGGCTGCTCGTGTTCACCACGCTCGGGAAGGTGTTTTCGATGCGGGTGTTCGAGCTGCCCGAACTCGCCCGGGATGCGAAGGGTCGGGCCCTGGTCAACCTGCTCGAGTTCGAGCCGGGCGAAAAGGTGGCCGACTGCCGCGCGGTGGGTGGGTTCGAGGACCCCAATCAGTTCCTGATGCTCGCCACCCGGAGCGGCGTGGTGAAGAAGACGGCCTTGGAGCAGTACCGCCGCCGGCGGACGAAGGGCCTGATCGCCGTCAAGCTTCGCGACGGCGACGAACTCGTCGACGCGGTGATCACGAAGCCGGGCGACGAACTGGTCCTGTCCACGGCCAAGGGCATGGCGATCCGGTTTCCCGAGTCGGATGCGCGGCCGATGGGCCGCGACACCAGCGGTGTGCGGGGCATCAAACTCGGCGCCGGCGACCGGCTGGTGGGCATGGTGGTGGCAGACCCCGAGGCGACGCTGCTCACGGTCTGCGAGCATGGGTACGGCAAACGGACGCCGTTCGGCGTGGGCACGCCCGTAGCCGGGCCCGCGCCCGGTGAGGATGGTGACGAGGCCGCGGCGGAACCGGAGGTCACAGACGCAGCGGGCGAGGAGGCCGACGGCGACGGCAACTCCAGCGGTGCGCGATATCGCACGCAGCGCCGCGGCGGGAAGGGCATTCGCGACATCAAGGCCACCGCCCGCAATGGCGAGGTCGTGTCGATCGTGTCGGTCCGCGAAGAGGATCAGGTGCTGATGATGACGGCCCGGGGCAAGATCCAACGGGTCAATGTCCGCGAAATCCGGCCGATGGGCCGCAACACGCAGGGCGTGCGGATCATGCGGGTCGACGATGGCGACACGCTCGCCGCCGTGGTTCCCGTGCCGCCGAGCGAGCAGGAGGAGGCCGACGCCCCGCCGCCGGATGCCCCGACCGAGTCGGCGTGAGCTGAGTTCAACCTAGGAAGCCGGGGGGGTGCGATGCGGATCGGAGTGGTGGGCACGGGGTACGTCGGGCTGGTGACGGGCACCTGCTTCGCCGACAGTGGCAACGCGGTGACCTGCCTCGACATCAATGCAGACAAGATCGCCCGGCTCAACCAGGGTGAGGTGCCGATCTACGAGCCGGGGCTCGAGGAACTCGTGGAGCGGAACGCCCGCGCCGGCCGGCTGAAGTTCACGACGGACACCGCCGCGGCCATTGGTGGGGCGGAGGTCGTGTTCCTCGCCGTCGGCACGCCGCCAGCCGCCGATGGCTCGGCCGACCTCTCGGCGCTCTGGAAGGTGGTCGAGTCGATCGCGCCGCACCTTGATCAGCATGCCGTGGTCGTGACCAAGAGCACGGTGCCGGTGGGCACGTGCGAGGGAATCGAACGGCGGCTGAAAGCCGCCCTCGGCCGCGACTGCCGCGTGGCAAGCAACCCCGAGTTCCTCAAGGAGGGGGCTGCGATCGAGGATTTCCAGAAGCCCGACCGGGTCGTGGTGGGCGTGCGGTCGGCCGAGGTGGGGGAGATCCTACGGTCGCTCTACGCCCCGTTTCTGCGGACGGAGAATCCGTTTCTCGTGATGTCTCCCGAGAGTTCGGAGATGACGAAGTACGTCGCCAACGCCCTCTTGGCGACCAAGATCAGCTTCATCAACGAGGTGGCCAACCTCTGCGAACGCATGGAGGCCGACATCGACGATGTCCGGCGGGGCATCGGCCACGACAGCCGGATCGGCTTCGCCTTTCTGTTTCCCGGGGCCGGCTACGGAGGCAGCTGCTTCCCCAAGGACGTGCAGGCGCTGGCGTCGATGGCCCGGAGCAGGGGGCTGGCACCGCGGATTCTCACGGCCGTGCACGAGACGAACCTCGCCCAGAAACAGGTGCTCGGGCAGAAGATCGACGCCCACTTCGGCGGCAAACTCGTCGGCCGGCGGATCGCCATCTGGGGCCTGGCCTTCAAGCCCCGCACCGACGACGTCCGCGATGCCCCGGCGATCGACCTCATCGAGCGGCTGCTTGCGGGGGGCGCTCATGTGAGCGTCTACGACCCCGAAGCGCTGGACAACGTGCGGGCGATCTATGGCCAGCGGCTCACCTATGCCGATGGAAGCCTCGAGGCGCTCGACGGTGCCGAGTGCCTGGCGATCGTGACCGAGTGGGGCGACTTCCGGCGGCCCGACTTCGACGCGATGGCCGCCCGCATGAAGGAGAAGGTGATTTTCGACGGCCGCAATCTCTACCCACCCCGGGAGATGAAGGCCCGCGGATTCGCATACCACGCGATCGGTAAGGCGGCTGTCTGATCGGGCTCCCACGTGAGCCTCGCCCGCCGCCGGGCCTCCCAGGAGCTTTTTCGGAGGCTTTTTTCGGGGCGAACCCCCGCCGCGGCTGGGATCCGCGGCGGTTTGACACGCGCCCAACGGTCGGTTTCAATCGTCCTCCTCGTCGCAACGCGGCCGGGCCGAGTCCCTTGCCGTTGTGGAACGTACCCTGAGCGGAGTGCCCCATCCCGTGAAGCCTGCCACCATTGCCGTCTCTTCGCTCGCCGCTTTCGCGATGACGCTCCTGTCGTCCGCGGTCGCCGTGGCCGCCGTTGAACCGGCGACCGACGAACGGGTCTGGCTGTTTGGGCCGTATGGTTTCTGGTGGCTGGTCGGTATCGCCGGAGCCTCGCTCGCCCTCTACCAGGCCTGGCAGTTCTTCAAGTGGATGGAGGTCCAACCCGCCGGCACGCCCCGGATGATCGAGATC
>CAJBSQ010000329.1 GCA_903958265.1 uncultured Planctomycetaceae bacterium | reverse complement strand
GGTGCGAGCCGAGCACGGAGGATGCGACCGCGGCCGGTGTGGTCAGGCGGCTACGGCCTGCACACCGCGCGGCGGCGATCGCCGCGAGTAGGTCGGCATCGTGCGGCTGTTCCGCCACCGTCGCGTCGGCCCAAATCGGAGGCGAGGTCGCACCGCGGAGTTCGCCGGGCAGGATCGCGACGATCCCGCCGGTCGGCACCGCTCCGCGAATCGCGGCCGCCACCGCTGCCGCGCCGTCATCGGGAAGTCCTGCATCCACGATGCACAGATCGATGCCGCCGCGGCCAATCACCCGCATCGCTGCGGCGGCCGAGCCGGCCGCGATGGCATGCCCGCCCTGACTGCAGAGCCACTGGGCGAGGCTCGAGGCACGCCGTCGATCGTCGTCGACCACGAGCATGCGGGGGGCTTGCGGCAACGTGGCGTCGTGGCGGGCGGTCATCACGGATTCCTGGCGGACATGGCCGGCCAGCCGAAGTCCACAGAATCTTTAGGTCGCATAATGGCGACATCAAAGTCGCCGCAGGTCGACATTCTTGCCTGACCGGCACTCTCCGCCCGTCCCAATCGGCATGGCCGTCACGACCCGACGCCTACGGCGTTGGATTCGACGGTGGATCCTCGTCGTGATTCACGTCGCCGAGAGCCACGGCGTCGGCGATCCGATCGGCCGCCGGCCCGAGCAGGATCTCCCGTCGCTCGAACAACGCCTCGGGATCATGATCGAGCATCCGGATTCGCCGCTTGCGGAACGAGAAGAACGCCACCACGGCCAGGGCCACCAGCGCCACGGCGATCACCACCGCCGTGAAGCCCCGTTCAGCCGACTGGATCACCTGCGTGATGCGGTCGCCGAACAGGTAGGCCAGGCCGAAGAAGCCGCTGATCACGATCGACGCGCAGATGAAATCGGCCAGCAGAAACCAGCGATACTTCACCCGCAGCATGCCGGCCGTGAGGTAGAAGGGACTCCGCAGGCCGACGAGGAAGCGGGCCACGAAGAAGGCCATGATGCCGTGCTTCTTGATCAGTTCTTCGATGGTCTTCTCGCGCTCGGGCGTGAGAAAGCCCGACCACCAGGGATGGTCTTTCAGGATCCTGGCACCGAAGAACCGGCCGATGGCATACATCAGGCTGTCGCCGAGCAGAGCCCCCACCATGCAGGCGGGCAGGGCGTAGTACCACTTGAGGCCGCCCGCCTTGCTGGCCAGACCCGCCGCCACGATCGGCACCTCTTCGGGGATCGGCAGGCCGATCCCCGTAAGGGTCAGAAACAGGATGATGCCCAGGTAGGAACCCCGCTCGATCCAGTCGAACATGGCGGCTGTGGTGTGAGCGGGGTGGCAGGGAGGACGTCGGGGCGGGGCGTCGAGCAGCCGCCAGAGGCCAGGGAGTCTACCGCGCGTGCCGAACCCGGTCAGAGAGCATTTGGTTCGGCGGCAGGCGGGCGGATCCATTCGACGACGAGGCCCGGTTCAGGCTCGATCGCGACCGCCCGGTCGTCGAGGTTGGCGATCGTCATCCGGATGCCTCCGGCGGTTCCTGGCACGACCAGGATCGCCGCGGTTGGCCCGCCTGGAGCCACGATCACGGGCAGCCCGGCCGGTCCGAGCACGTAGAGCGCCGTGGCCAGCGCGTCGGCGTCGGCGGCCGACTCGGCGAGCACGGTCGCAGAGATCACACCCTCGGCCGGGAGGCCCGTTCGTGGATCGAGAATGTGCCCGACCCGTCGGCCCCGGTCGATGAAAAACTGCGTGCCCGACCCGCTCGTGCCCAGGGCCCGATCGTCGAGCGTGATCGTGGCCAGTCGGCGGCCCGGCCGCAGCGGATGGCGGAGGCCCACCCGCCATCCATGGCGGCCCTCGACGGCTGGGCCCTGCGTGCCCCGGGCCCGCACGCTGCTCTGCCCGCCGTGCACGAGCACGCTGGCCACGCCCGCTGCCGCGAGCGACTCGACCGCACGATCGATCGCCCAGCCCTTGCCGATCGCGCCGGGGTTGATCTCGACGCCCGGCCTGAGAAACCGCACGCGGCGCTGGGCTTCGTCGAGTTCCACCCACTGCATCCCGCAGCAGGCGTTCGCCGCCGCGAGTTCGGCTGCGTCGGGAGTGCGTCCCTGCCGGCGGAGAAATCCCCAGGCCCTCACCAGCGATCCCGCGGCGACGTCGAAGCCACCCCCGGTCTGCTCCCAGAGGCCGCGGGCCCGCACCAGCAGGTCGCAGACATCGGGCGTGACCGCCACCCAGCCGGCCGCCGCCGCGGCGTTGATTTCGGCCAGCTCGCTCGTCTCGCGATAGATGCTGATCCGCTCCTCGATCGCGTCTACGAGATCGAGCGCCGCCACGGCCAGTTCGGTATCGCCCGCCACCTCGCCGGCGTTGAAGGCCACCTCGAACCGGCAGGCCATCGCCTCGCGGCCGACAACGAGCGTATGCAGGTCGGCCTCGGCCATCACCGTGGCGCCAATCCCCGATCAAAGGCGTCTTGGTCGCGGCGAAAGAGGGCGAGTTCGCTCTCGAACCGTTCGGGCGAGATCACGTAGACGGGTCGTTCGTCGGTATGGGAATGACAGTGGGCGACGAGCAGCCGGTAGAGAAACTTGAACAGCTGCCGCGGCACGCGGAGCGATCGCAGCCCGTCGATCAGTCGCCGCTGGTCGATCGCCGGGTCGAAGAGCTGCGCCAGCGTCGCGGGAGGCGTGCCCACGCTGGCCGCCTTCACCCGTGTCGAGGCGATGTCGTAGAGCGTCTCCCCCGTCCACTCCAGCGACGGCACGAGGTTCTGCTTGTCGAGCCGCGCCCGCTGGTTGAAGGCCTCGCCCTCCCGCTCGATGAAGCGGTAGAGCTCCAGCGGCAGCAGGAGTTTGAACCCCAGGCCGGGAACCTTCAGGAACTTGTTGTCGAGCATCGGCCAGATCACCTGCCGCATCCGGTCGCCGGAGCCGTTGATCAGGTCGGGTTCGTCGAGCCGGTCAACGATCACCACCATTCCGTTCCAGCCCAGGGCTGCGAGCACTCCCTGCAGCTTGGTCAGCAGCTCGTAGCGGTCGTCGCTGCGGGTGAAGGCCGGCAGTGGCTGGCCCGCGAGGTCGACCTCCGGCATGGCGGCCAGCGCGCTGCTGAGTTGGCCGACGGTGCGGTTGCCCGTGCGCATGCTGCGAACGATCCGCCATGCCTTCCAGCCGCTGCGGATCCGCCGCCATCCGTACGGCAGCCATGCGGCCGCGAGGGCCGCCCACGGCCACCACCGCGACGCCCAGCCGAGATCGCCGCGGAGTCCTCCGGCCACCAGCGCGGCGGCCATCGCGACCGTCGCCGCCAGGGCCACCAGCCAGGGCCACGATCCCAGCCAGACGCGGTAGCCGACGCGACGCCGGAGCTGCCGCCAGCGGGTCGGGAACGACTCGGCCGTCGACTGGTCGTAGCAGGCGGCGAGCAGGGCGAGGTCGCGGGCCTGGGGCCGCGTCAGCCGCGGCGGCTTCGACGACTTCTCCACGACCGCGGTCACCAGCTGGGTGACGGCCAGCGTCAGGATCGCGTCCATGTGGTCCCAGAGCTTCCACTGGGCGAGCGACTTCTCGACCGGGCGGCCCTTGCCGACGCGGCTCACGAACCGATCGAGGAACGGATTGAAGTCGTCGTAGAGCACGACGAACGTGCGGCCGTCGGGCTGGGCGTCGTTGTGCCGCTCGAACTGCCGCACCATCTGGAGTTTGAGCGCGGTCTTTCCCGAGCCCTTTTCGCCAAACACGATCGAGGTGCTCGGGTCGGCCGGGTCGCCGTAGATCTTGTCCCACGCAGGGTGGAACGTCGTCTCCAGGCAGGTCCGCTTGAAAACGGTATCGTTCTGCGCGTCCTCCTCGGCGAACGGATTGCCGGCAATTCCGTGGTGCTCGAGGAACTCGTGAACCTTCATCGCGGGTGGGGTCTCCGATTCGGGGGGCGGCGGCTCAGTTGGCGGCCGGCACCATGCTCTCGATCATCTTTCGGAAGCCGTCGGCGTGCGTCTCGACGGTCGACGCTGGGCCGTAAAACTTGAGGAAGTAGTTGCCGCCGGGCCCCTCGACGATGGCGGCAAGCATCCGGTACTCGGGCCGTTCGATGGTCTTGCCACCGGCGAATGGGCCGCCGGGCGAATCCTTGTAGGTGCCGGGAATGTCGACGAGCGTCACGTCGTGGCCCGCCACCTTCAGTTTCTTGGTGGAGGACTTCTCTTTCGTGCTCCCGCCGTCGGGCTGAGCGAACTGGCCGTACCACCGCTCGATGTTGGCCTCGACGGTGCCGCCGGCCCCCATCACCGTCATGCGACCGGCTGGCAGGGGACTGCCGTCCGCGGCATTCCCCTCCGACGGGATCGCGAACTCGGTCTCAACGATGCCCGACTTCGGCTGCACCCGTTGCCATGCCTGCGGCGCCTCGAGCGACACGCTGCCGTCGGCGATCGTGAACACGCCCGGTTCACCCGCCACCGCGGGTTGGGCCATGGCCATGGGCTGGCTTACGGGCGCGGCGGTGGCCACCGCGAGGAACGCTGCAGACACGAGCGGCGCCCAGGGCGACGAGCGGAAGGCGGGCATGCGTAACTCTCCAGGAGGGGGCGGGGTGAGGGACGGAATCCTGAAATCTATCACACCAGCAGCGGCCGCTCACGCCCCGTCACGAGCTGCCCGAGGCAGGGCGACGGCCACGTCACCGGGCAGACGGTGGCCGCTGGGATGGGGCATGCTCGGGGAAGACCTCGCCGACGGGGCGCCATTCGCTCCAGTCGGAACGCCAGACGAGTTCGCGGCCGGTGACGCGGCCCGAGGTCAGCCAGTCGAGCAAGGCGGCGGCTGGCATCGGAGGCGATGCGTCTCCGCCGGGTACGGCGGTGCACCACGCTGCGGCCATCGCTTCGGCGATCACTCCCGGCACGGGGATCTGCGGATCGGCATCGACGACGACCTCGGCGTCTGAGGGCTGGTCGATGTCGGCCGCCGGGTCGCTTTCCGGCCGGACCGACGCGGCGGCACGCAGGGCGATGGCCCGCGGCAGGGTGGCGGCCAGTTCGCCATCGAGCGACACCACCGCCGCGAGCGGCATCCCCGCTGCTGGCGGGAAGCTGCCGGCGGGAGCCGTGGCTGCCGCCGCCCACGGAATCCGGAACCGGCTGCCGCACGTCGGGCAGATCCCCTTTCGGCCCGCGAGATGATCCTTGACCTTGATGCGGTGGCCGCCGGGGCAGTAGGCGACGATTCCCATGGCTTCGTTCGTTCCAAAATCGGCGGGTGATCCGGACCCAGTGTGGGGCGGAATCCCCCCGGTCCGCAAGTGATACGCCCCCGTCCTTGTTCGGCCGCTGCCCAGGACTTACGCTCCTACCTTTCAGCCCATCGCGGCGCCAGTCTCATGGCGCGGCAGGGGTCGTCCCGGAGAACTCAGTCCATGTCGCGGCGCGAAGCACCCCCTCACGAATCCGACCACGCGGAAGAGAACCGGGGGCCGGTCGAGTTTGCGATCATCGGCGATCTGACCGACAACGAAGGAGATCTCACCGACCGCATCCTCGGAGTCGAGCCGGGGGGCGAGTGCACGATTTATTTCGACTCGCCCGGTGGCAGTCCCTACTGCGCGATGTCGCTGGTCACCCTGCTGCGGCTCCGCGACGTGCGGGGCACAGCCATCGTGACCGGTGAGTGCTCGTCGGCGGCCCTCTGGCCCTTCGCGACCTGCCGCCGCCGGCTCGTCACTCCCTACAGCGTCTTCCTCTTCCATCCGATGAAGTGGCAGAGCGAGGAGCACATCGGCATCAAGGAGGCCGCCGAGTGGTCGCGGCACTTCGCCGAACTGGAGCGGGAGATGGACGTGCTGCTCTGCCAGCTCTTCGGCCGATCGGCCGACCTGATCAACGAGTGGATTCGCACGCACCGCTATGTCACCGGCAAGGAGATGGCCGACGCGGGGCTCGCGGAGCTCATCGGCCTCGAGCCGCTGGCGTACCTGTCGGCAGAGCGCGGCTGAGCAACGGCCTCTCTCGCACGGCCTCCAGTGGCGTCAACTGCGATAGTCGCCGTGACAGGCATCGCAGGATTTCTTGAGTTCGCTCGCGGCGGCGCGGGCGGTGTCGTAGTCCTTCTTGCGGCAGGCGTCGCGGATCCTCACCGCCGCATCCCGCATCGCTGCGGCGTGGCCGCGGTAGGTGTCGTCGTCGTGGTACTCGAAGTTGGGCTGCTGGATCGCTTCGCCGATCACGGCCACCATCTCGGCATCGTGCAGAATTCGGTCGAGGTCGCGGCCGAAGTCAGCCGATGAGGCCAAGCCTGCGCTGATCGCGGTCTCCGCATCCTCCAGCCTCGTCATCAACGCCGGACGGGCGGCCACCTGGTCCCAGCGGAAGTCTTCGTCGCGGTCGGCCGGTGCCTGGGGCGTTCCTCCGTCGAGCAGGGTCTCGAGATCGGCGATGCGGGCCGTGGTCTCTTTGAACGACTGGTCGGTGCCCACCTTGCAGTTGAACCCGACCCTCGCGAACAGATCCCGGGCGGTGGCGGCGTCCTTTTTCCAGCGGATGTTCTGGTCGTAGGCGGCGATCACGCCGAAGGACAGGGCGAGGGAACTGAAAGCCGCGCGGGCTTTCTCGTAGCCGCCCCCCTTGAAATCGGAGGGTCGTGCCGCCGCGGCCGTGACGTGGCCTTTCATGTCCTTGATTTCGTCGGTCAGCGTCTCTTCCGAGACCAGCGCCGACCAGGCGTAGCCACCCGGGGACGCCGGCTCCGAAAGACCTGCTGGCGCAGGAGCGGTCGCCGCCGATCCGCCGCTGGCAGCCGGCGCTGCAAACGCGGGCCGCGGCCCCTGGAGCACGCCGAACGCGTCGTCGAAGAAGGTGCCGGCCGTCCCCTTGTCCCACGACGTCGCTGGCGGCGTCGCCCGCTGCCGGGGTCGGTCGCGTCCGTCCGCTCCCCAGGAAACCAACCCACCGCCCGCGACCAGCAGGCCCAGCATCCATCCGGAGGCAGTTCGGGCCGTGAGTTCCCGACGTTGCCTGAAGTGCCGCACTTGCCACGTCATGGTGTCGAGCCTCCCATCGCGCTGCCAACCTTCCCGCAGCATAGCAAGCAAGCCGTCCCGGCACGGCGGGTCGGGCCTTCGGGTTCGCCTTGACGCGGCGGGATCGCCTCGTCACCTTCCCGCCCCTGCCGGCAACCCAACGGCCAGGATTTCAACGGCCACGATTCCAGCGGCCAGCAACCTAGCGGAGTTTTCGAAGCATGCGACGCGACCAGACGATCACCGCCGAGAGCGTTTCCCGCAGCCGAACCCTCCGCCGGTTCCAAAACACGGTGGCGGGAACGCTGCTCTGCCTGACGGTCGCGCTCGCCGGCTGTTCGGCGTCGTCGGCGGGCTCAGCCGGCACGGAATCGGCCAAGGCGTCCGTCGCAAAGTTTCTCGACGCCATGAAGCGGGGCGACGAGGCTGCCGCCAAGGACATGCTCACCCGCGTTGCCCGAGCGAAGACCGAAGAGATGGGGGTGTCCGTGGCTCCGCCGGTGCCCGACACCGCCACCTTTACGATCCGCGACTGTGAAATGGTCAGCGAGACCAACGACCTGGCTCATGTGGCCACGACCTGGAGCGACGTCGACGAGACGGGCAGTCAGGCGAGCGAAAACATCATCTGGGCCGTCCGTCTCGACCCCGAGGGGTGGCGGGTGGTGGGGATGGCCATGAAGATTTTTGAAGACACTCCGCCGCTGCTGCTCAACTTCGAGGATCCGCAGGACATGATCGCGAAGCAGGAAATGGTGGCCGAGGAGTTGACCCGCCGGGCCGCCCAGGCCAGCGATCAACCGGCCTCCGGGCCGCGCACCGCCCGGGCCCCGGCCACCGCCCCGGCCACGAAGTAGCCTTCCCCGTGCGTGGCAGCCCCGGTCTGCCGCCAGAAATCTCCTGACGCTGCGTGGGGCAGCCCTCGGGGGTGCGGCATGGCGACGAGCCAGCCCGCAAAGCCTGCGGATACGGCATAACTTCGCCAAAATCCCCACTTTCTTGACATCCGTGGCTCGGCTGATAGTGTTTCAGCCTAGATTGCCTGAACGGTCCGGCTTACCCAGTCGGCGCAGTCGCAGACGTTTGCAGCGTCGGCTTCGGTGCACCGCCGCGAGGGCAACAGACAACTCTACTGCGATCCGGTGGCCGTCCCGGATCAGTTCGCAGTTCGTGACGGCTTTCATGGACGCAGTGAGCGTTCCGTATCCAACTGGAGGATCTGATGAAGCGGTATCTCGGTTTTGCACTCGCGATGTTCTTCGCGATCGTGGCCATCGCCCTGGTCGGTGGTGACTCGGGCGCTGTTGCCGGTCACGGCTGCCACGGTGGCCGGAAGTGCCATGGCGGCATGATGGCCCGCAAGCACGCCAACAAGTGCCACGGCGGCCTGCTGGCCCACCACAAGGCGAAGAAGGCTGCTCGTCGCTGCCACGGTGAAGAAGCCGTCGCCTGCGAGTCGGGCTGTGGCGAGGCCGTTGCGGCCGAGGGCTGCTCGAGCTGTGGCGGCGAGGCCGTTGCGGTCGAGGGTTGCTCGGGCTGTGGCGGCGAGGCCGTCAGCGGCGGCTGTGCCGGCGGTGACTGCGGCGGTGCCGGCGTGATCTCCGAGGGCGTTTCGAGCGAAGGCGTTCCGACCGAGGCTGCTCCCGCCGCCCCGGCCGCCCCTGAGGCTGCGAAGACCTGATCCCGCACGGGCCTTCGGCCCGTGTTCGGTCAGTGATCGACGAAAAGAGACCGGGCCTCCCTCGCAGGAGGCCCGGTTTTTTCGTGCGCCCCTGGCAGCTGAACCGTAGCCACGTGTTCTGCCTGCCGAGCATCTGCGTCGCGGGTGTCGTGCTCCACCCGTAGCCGCAGGGCGTACCTGCCGAGCACCAGCGCCATGCGTGTTGTGCAGGTAGGAAAACCTGCACCTACGAGGACAGCT
>CAJBSQ010000328.1 GCA_903958265.1 uncultured Planctomycetaceae bacterium | reverse complement strand
CGGTAGATGCCCGGATACCGGCTCTCCGCCTTCGTGCCGGAGGCGTTGGTGTAGAAGATGAAGGAGAGATCGTCGCCCACGGCGGTCAGCGAGGAAACCCGCTGCGAGGGCATGGTGCCGGCCACCTCGAAGAAATCGCTGAGCGTGGCGGCGCTGACAGCGACCTCCCGGGCCGAGGTGGTCGATCCGTTGTGCGTGACGACATCGATGCCCCCGACATTGCCGGTGCTGCCGCCTCCCGAGAAGAAGATCCGGTCTCCACCAGCCGACGGCATCACCGCCGGCTCCGCACTCGTGTCGTCTTCGTTCAGGATCCGCTGCGGGCTGCCCGAGACCGCGCCGAGCTTCCAGAGCCCGCCGTAGGCGGCGCTCGAGTCGGTGAAGTAGATGCTCTGGCCGTCGCCGCTCCAGGCAAACTGGCGGGCCAGGTTATTGCTGGTCGATATCGCCCCCGAAGCCGACTGCAGATCGGCGAGCGTGACCCGCGTGGTGAACACGTCGGTGCCGTCGCCGGGAATGGCGGCGACCCCGAGGTTGTAGGTGTAAAACTTTTTGGTCGCGGCAGGATCGACGGTGCCGCTGGCCGGATAACGGGTGTTGCCACCATCGGCGATCAGGGCGAGCGCATAGGCGGCGTGCGAGCCGATCGGCTTCGGGTTCAGCAGGATGCCTCCCTGGACAGGAGACGTGACGCCGCGATTGGGGTCACCGTTACGGTAGTAGAGTTGGAGTGTCGTCTCGTAGACGGTCGGCGTTGCCACCTGCGAGCCTGGCGGGCTCACGTCGGTCACCTTCACGACGGCCGGATTGCCGTAGGCCGTGACGTACATCGTGTCGGCAATCGGGTCGTAGGAGTACGCCGCGAGTTGGCCGCCGAGAATCCCAGCGGCACTGAGCACCGGCGCGAGATTATCGACCTGGGCATGGGCTCCGGGGCTTGTCGACCAAACCGCCAGCGCTGCGACCACGCAGGCCAGAAATCGTCCGCCGCTCGAGTCACAGCCTCGGGCTGAGAATGATCTGCTCATCAGATTCACCTCTCCTCGAGGCCTCACCGCGGTCAACGGCTGTGCCTTGCCCACAGGGTCTATCGATCCGCAGGCCTGCCTCACCGCGGGCTGTCTCATCGACGTCTCAAACACGAGCCAGTCGCTGCACAAAACCCCAGGATATTCCCGCACGCTACGGCCTGGCAAGCAACCGGCGGTCATCGCACGACCTCACCACTGGGGGCGTCCCGGCGCGGCCGATTCGTCCCAGCCCATGCCCGATTCGTCACATTTTCGCAGGGGGTGCTTGTGCGGCGGCTGGCAACGGTTATGAACGTGTTTTGGTGGGCTGTTTTTGGACATCGATTACGAACTCCCGAAAGGCATCGGAGGTGCTTCTATGGTCCGACATACCGTGCTGGTCCGCCCTGACTTCGCCGCGGCCATCGCCGCGGCCCTGTTCGTCTCGTGCTCGATCTCTTCGAGTGATGCCGCCCCCATCACGCCGGGAAACCTGGTGATCTACCGG
>CAJBSQ010000327.1 GCA_903958265.1 uncultured Planctomycetaceae bacterium | reverse complement strand
CGGCGCGGTCTTCAACTGGACGGAGGCGTCGCGAGAGAACAGGACTTTCGCCGGCCAGTATTTGCCCATCTACCGCGGCGGCTCGTGGCAATTCAACGAGTTGAACTCGGGGGCGGCGTTCCGCAACACCGGGAATGGTGCGGGCGTCAACAGCGGCCAGTACCAGTATTGGGGCTTCCGCGTGGCCAGCCTGCCGGCAGCTCCGCCGGCCACCATCACGATCGACGTGGCCAGCGGCACGCAGACCCAGACGCAGGCCGGCTATGCCACGCTCTCGGGCACGCTGCCGGTGCTGAAGACGGGCGCGGGCACGCTCGTACTCGATCAGGCCAACACGCTCACCGGGAGCACGACGGTGCAGGGGGGCGTGCTGCAACTCGCCAACGCATCCGCCCTGGCCTCGAGCCCCGTGGCAGTCGCGGCCGGCGCGACGCTCGCCGTGGCCCCGTATCTCCGGACCACGGTCGCCGGGCTCGGCCTCTCGGGCAGCGGCCTCGTGGATGTGACCAGCGGCCTCGTGACCGTGACGAGCGGCCTCTCCGCATCTGACCTGGTCGCAGAGATTCTCGAAGGCCGCGGCACGGGTTCGTGGACGGGCACGAGCGGCATCATGTCGAGCACCGCTGCGGCCGACGTGGCCCTGGGTATACCCCGCGCTGTCGGCTGGCTCGACAACGGCGACGGCTCGCTCACGGCGGCCTACGCGGCTCCGGGCGACACTAACCTCGACTGGCAGGTGGACGTGCTCGACGTGGCCTACATCCTCGCCGGCGGCAAGTTCAACACCGGGGCCCCCGGCACTTGGTCTGAGGGTGACTTCAACTACGACGGCCTCGTCAATGTCCTCGACGCCGCCGACTTCCTCACCACCGGCCTCTATGACCAAGGCTCCTACAACCTGCCGCCGGATTCAGTCGTCGCCGCCGGCAGCGTGGCGGCGGTGCCGGAGCCGTCGAGCATCGCGATCGCCGTCGGCGGAGTCATCGCCGCGCTTGGGTGGAATCGCCGTCGGCGCCGATGGTGCAGGTAGGAAAACCTGCACCTACGTGTGCGGCGAGGCCGGGGCTTGCCCCCCGTAGCCGCGGGTTTCCTACCTGCGGTGTTGGCGCGGGGTGGAGTGCAGGTAAGGAAACCTGCACCTACGTGTGCGGCGAGGCCCAGCGGGCCGGATTAGATGTAATACATCGAGTCGCCGGCCGGTCCGCAGCGGGCGGCGAGGCAGGCCAGCGTGATGCCGGCCAACGCATCGGCTTCGGCGTCGGCCGCGGTTTCCCAGGCGGAGGCGAGCACGGTGGCCGTCCGCGACTTCTTGGCGAGTTCGGTGGTCACTGCCGCCACCGAATCGTCCGGGCCCTCGACGGCGGAACGGATGTCGTGGAGCGTGACGGCATCGGGGGGCTTCGCCAGGCGATAGCCGCCTGCGGCCCCGCGGATACTCGCCACGATGCCCGCCGCCTTCAACTGCAGGAGAATGTGCACGAGGAACCGCGGGGGCACTCCCTGCGCCGCGCAGATTTCGCGAATCCGCACGGGAGCTGGCGCATCGATCCGTCGGGCTAGTTCCACGGCCGCGAGGGCCGCGTATTCGGTTTTGGCGGAAAGCCGCATGATGAAGCCCCGTTGTCAGCGTGAATGCAGGCCGCACTCGGTCTTCGCCGTGCCGCTCCAACGGCCGGCCCGCTCGTCCTCGCCGCTCGTCACGGGCCGAGTACAGGGCGCACACCCGATGCTCACGTAGCCTTTGTCGTGCAGCGGGTTGTAGGGAACGTTCTCGGTGACGATCACGTCCCAGACCTTCGCCTTCGTCCAGTTGGCCAGCGGCGAGACCTTGACCACACCGTACTTGTGATCCCAGCCCACGATCGGCGCGGCGGCGCGGTCGGGGCTCTGATCGCGGCGAATGCCACTCATCCAGGCGTCGTAGTTGACCAGCACCCGGCTCACGATCGCGAGTTTGCGGTCGCCGCAGCAGCGGTCGGGGTCGGTGCGGTAGATGGGCCCACCGTGCGTGCGCTCGTAGTCGTCGACGGTGGTCGCGGGTTTTTCCAGCGCCACCTCGATCCCATACCGCTTCGCGATCCGCTCGCGGAGGTCGAGGGTTTCGGGAAACTGGTAGCCCGTGTCGAGATTGAAGACAAACGTCGCCGGCGCGATCGCCGCGAGCCAGTGGATGATCAGGCAGCCTTCCGGGCCGAAGGCGGTGGCCATCGTGAGCTTGCCGCCAAACCGGCCGACCGCCCAGCGGATGATCTCCTCCGGGCTCGCCGCTTCCAGCGACCTGCTCGCCCGCGCCAGTTCCTCGCGGACCTCGGGAGAGGCCTGACGGACGGACGGCTGATCGACAGCAGTTGGCAATGCCATAGGAAACATTACTTTGTTGCCCAACAATAACCCGGATGGTACTTTGGCCGAAGGAATCGGCCAAGGGCGGACCTCAGCCGACGTAGGCGTCGTAGCCGGATTTGAGGATCAAAACAGCGACCACAGCGAGGAACACGCCGCGGACGAGCCTCGAGCCATGCTTCAGGGCGAGCCGCGTGCCGAGTGCGGCACCCACGATGTTGGCGATCGCCATCGGCAGGAAAAACTGCCACCAGACGTGGCCGGCACTCCCGAGGAATACCAGCGCCCCGAGGTTTGTCGTCATGTTGAGCACCTTCGTGCTCGCCGCGGCGTGGAGGTAGTCGAAGCCGAGCAGGCGGACCAGGAAGAAGATCAGAAAACTGCCGGTGCCGGGGCCGAAAAAACCGTCGTAGAGCCCCATCGCCAACGCGATCCCCGAGGCGATGGCCGCCTCGCCACGAGCCCCGAACCGCGGGGCATGCCGCTCCCCCACCTGACCGCCGAACAGCGTGACCACGAAGACCGTGGCGAGCATGAACGGCAACGCCCGGCGGAGACCATCGCCCGACACGAGCGTGACAAGCCAGGCCCCCGTCATTCCGCCGAGGAAGGCCACCACGATCGCCGGCGCGAGCGTGGGCCAGGGCAGTCGGACGTGGCGGGCGTAGTCCACCGCGGCCGTGGCGGTGCCGCAGATCATCGCGGCCTTGTTGGTGCCGAAGAGTACTGCCGGCTCGGCCTGGGGAAACACGCCGAGCAGCACCGGCAGCGTGACTAGCCCACCGCCGCCGGCGATTGCGTTTACGAAGCCCGCCAGCAGCGAGCCGAGCGTGAGGGCGACGGTTTCAAAGTCGAGCATTCAGGCCGCCAGGTTTGTTCGTTACGGCGTCGCGGCGGGCTCGGGCACGTGCGACAGCGAAAGCGTGTGGGCCGGAGCCATCATGCCGCGGGCCTCGTCCCAGCCCATCACGGTGCTCGTCCGCCACGACTCGTTGGCCATGTTCACCGCCACCACGCCAGCGAGGCCGAGGTCGACGGGGCAGTTGAGCGGCTCGCCGTGGCGAATGTGGTTGTGAAGGTTCGTGTGATGGAGGGCCGTGTCCTCGCCCCCCTTCTTCACGTGCTCGGCGAGCACCTCGCCGTCCTTGTTGCGGGCCGTCCAGCCGGTCGGCGTGAACTGCATCGTGCCCCGGTAGCCACGAATCAGGTGGTCGATGCCGACGCGGTTGCTCATCGTCCCCAGCACGTAGACGGTCATGCCCCGCGGGTATTCGCAGATCATTTCGAAGTTGTCGGGCAGGTCGCGGCCGTCGGGCCACTGCCAGATGCCCCCCATCCCGACCACGCGCCGCGGATACAAGAGGTTGCAGGCCTTCATGATCCGGGTGATCCGGTGGATGAACAGGTCGGTGCAGATGCCGCCGGAGTAGGGAGAGTAGTTTCGCCATTCGTAATAATGGTGGGGGTTCCAGGCGACCGGCGGGGCGGAGCCGAGCCAGGCGTCCCAGTCGAGATCGGGCGGCTTCGGGGTGGCGTCGGTGATCCCGGGGTTCCGCCACGGCCCCTCCTTGTCGGAGCGGCGGACGTACTCGATCTGGGCCTGCACCACGCGGCCGAGCAGGCCGTCGCGGATGGCGTCGGCGGCGGCGCGGTAACTGTCGTCCGACATCGCCTGCACACCCACCTGCAGTGGCAGGCCGGTCGCCTTCACCTTGGCGGTCACCGCCTGTGCCTCGGGAATTGAATGCGTCATCGGCTTCTCGCAATACACGGCCTTGCCGGCATCGAGGGCGTCGAGCGTCATCCTCGCGTGCCAGTGCTCGGGCGTGGCGATGGTGACGTAGTCGACGTCGTCATCGTCGAGCACCTTCCGGTAGTCGGTGAAGGGCCTGCCGCCGATTCTCGCGGCGGCCGTCTCGGCCCGCGATGTCCAGCAGTCGCAGGCGGCGACGAGGTCGAGGTTGTCGGCCTCCCTGATCTTGAGGCATTCCTCGATGTGCGAGGAGCCCATCCCGCCCACCCCGATGAAGCCGACCCGGATGCGATCGTTGGCACCGATCACGCGGGCGTAACTGCGGGCGGTCAGCGCGGCGGTGCCGGCGGCGAGCGAGCCGACGAGGAAGCGGCGGCGGGGCACGCCGGGCTGGGCAGGCTGAATCATGGGAATCTCGCGAAGGGATGGGGGAGAGGTCGAAGGCCCATGCGGTGAGCAAAGTCGGAGCGACCGCCCACGCCCAGAGGATAACCGGTTCTCGCTCGACATCGCCGCGCCGGCTATCTTTCCGAGACACGTCGAGTTCTCCGCGGGCATCCTGCCCGCGCTTCACCCTGCGTGGTGGCCGTTCAAGAAACCCCACCGCAACCGCGGGCGTTCCAGCCCGTTGAAGAAGGAGCCATGCACGTCAGCCTCGCTTCCACCTTGATCAGCGCCGTTCTTGCGCTGGCGTCGCAGGTGCTGGCACGTGCCGCCGAACCGGCCGGGACACGGTCGGGCCATGCCTGGAGAACCCCGGAGATCAAGGCTCCGGGGGTGTCGTTCCACACGTTCGAAAGCGCCGCTGCGAAGGCCGAGGTCAGCTACCACCTGTATTCGCCGGCCGGATACGGCCGCGACCCTGAGCGACGCTTTCCGGTGGTGTATTGGCTGCACGGCTCGGGGGGTGGGCTCTACGGCATCCCGAAAGTCGCGGCTCATTTCGCTGCGGCTATCGAAGCTGGCCAGGCGCCGCCGTGCCTCGTCGTGTTCGTCAACGGCTTGGTTGAGGGCATGTACGTCGACTGGAAAGACGGCTCGGCACCGCTCGAGACCATCATCGTCAAGGAACTCGTGCCGCACATCGACGCCTCGTATCGCACGGTCGCCAGCCGGGAAGGCAGACTCCTCGATGGCTACAGCATGGGCGGTTACGGTGCCGCGCGGCTGGGATTCCAATACCCGGAGTTGTTTCGCGCGATATCCATCATGGGTGGCGGACCGCTGCAGGCCGACCTCCTCGACGCGCCGCGAGCGGGCAGGCGCCGGGCTACAGAAGTGCTACAGCGGGTCTACGGGGGCGATCCGGAGCACTTCCGGAGCGTCAGCCCGCGCGTCCTTGCCGAGCAGCATGCGGATGCGATCAAGCACGGCTCACTCATTCGCATGGTGTGCGGGGCTCAGGACGAGACCTTCGCCAACAATCGCGACTTTCACGAGCATCTGGAGCGGCTCGGAATCCCCCACACGTGGACCGTGCTGCCCGGCGTGGACCACGACCCTCTCAGGACGCTCGCAGGGCTCGGCGCCGCGAACTGGGGCTTCTATCGGCAGGCATTCGCGGAGCCACCCGAGCGGGAGTCTCCAGCGCGAACGCCCGACGTCGACATCTCCTTCAGAGTCCGCCAGCAGGATCGCCGGGCGGTCATCGTGAACGCCCCAGCCGACGGAACCAAGCGGCCGGCCGTCATCGTGCTCCACGGCGGTATGGGGAGCGCCGCGGTCATGCGCGCCAACTCCGGGTTCGACCAGGGTGCCAGGGCGGAAGGCTTCATGGTGGTGTACGCCGAGGGCACGTCGCGTGGCGATGACCGTCATGCATGGAATACTGGCTTCCTGCTGCGTCGCCTGGTGCAAGATGCCGACGACGTCTTGTACTTCGACACGCTGATCGACACGATCGTGCGAGAGCATGGGGCTGATCCGATCCGGGTGTACATGACGGGCGGCTCGAACGGAGGGATGATGACGTTTGTCTACGCCGTAGCGCGGCCGGAGCGGCTGGCCGCCATCGCTCCAGTGGTGGCTTCGATGTTCACGTTCGAGGCCAAGCCGTCCGTGCCGCTCCCGATCCTGATCATCAACGGGGCAAAAGACGACGAGGTGCCAATTGAGGGAGGCATGAGTCGCAACTCGATCGTGCGTCGTGGGCAACAGGCCCCTTTCAAGCCGCTGCCGGAGGTCGTGCAGTTCTGGGTCGGGGTGAACAGATCGCAGCAAGAGCCCCAGGTCGAGACCCGGGGAACGGTGACCACGACCGTTCATGCGGCGACGCCGGACGGCGCGGCGACGGAGTTCGTCGTCGACTCGGCAGGCGGGCACGGGTGGCCGGGATCGAAGCCGCGTCGCGAGGGCACCAAGCCGATCAGTTCGTTCTCGGGCGCGGAGCGGGTCTGGCGGTTTTTCGAGGACAAGCGCCGCTAGGCATGGTACGGCGTTGAGTCCGATGGCCAGGGTCGATGAAGGATAGCCCGGTCAATGGCACCTCCGCACTGGTCTTCCGGCTGATGAGCGACTCGTGAGTCTCGGGAGGAGCGGCCCGGGCGTCCGGAGCGGGTTTCTCGAAACGCCCCGCACCCGCTTCGGTGGCATTTTTCTGGCGTCTCGAGCAGACCGCGTCCCAGTCGGCCGCTCCCGGGGCTTCGACGCCTCGGGGCCGACGTCGGTCAGAGGCTGTGGATGTCGATCACGGGCAGCTCGTCTATCCGTCGCCTGAAAGATTGCCCGGTCGTCATGGACCTGCACGAGCTCTCTCCAGTCGATCGGCGGGCTCGGGCACGACATTCAACGTAATCGAGTCGCCGCCCCAGTCGTACACGTAGGACCCCGCCGCGAGTCCCATCGTAGCGAACGTTTTGTCGTTCCAGGTGAGCGATCCCGTCACTGGTGTGCCGAGCGCGTAGATGTTCTCGATCCACAACTGCGGGTTGCCCACCTGCACGAACATCGTGGCCGACGAGGTGGACAAGGACGCAGCGTTGCCCGTCGTTGATGTGGTGCCGAAGTTGGCTGGAAAGGTCGGGATCGTGTAAGTGTTGAACACGCCGCCACCCGACTCGACGAAGTCAGCGACCACTCCTGCTGGGGCGAGCGAGGCATGGAAAAGCATGCCGACGACAGTGACCGCGACGATGCTTCCCGCGCGGGCTAGGCTCTTTCGGGAAAGCAGGCGGTGCATCATGGCGGTCTTGGAGACAGCCGATCGATGACGAACCGACGCGAAGGAGGACGTAAACATCGGATTGAGCCCCGCGAAATGATTGGTGACGCGAAACAGGAACGACCCAGCGAGCGGCATGACCGCCCACAGAGCGATTGGTGGAGCAGGTCGGGGCTTCGAATCAACCGAAACCGCCGAAAAAGTGACGAATCGGGCATGGGCAGGGAAGAGTCGGGCGCGATTGGGACGAATCGGGCAAATCTCGGGACGAATCAGCGGCGCGAGAGCCTGTCACCCACGCCTGCTTCAGGCCTTCCCATAACTCAAAACAGGAACCATTTCATTCATGTCCACAGCAACCACCACATCCCACGACACCGGTCAGCACACAGCCAGCCGGACCACAACCCAACCCACCAACACCCCGACCAGCCAGACAGCCCCCAACGCCGCCCAGAGACTTCGCACCACGATGGCCGCCGTGAAACTCTCCTTCACGTGGCTGGGCGTGCGTAAGACCCTCGCCCCGGAGCAGCGAACGACAGCAGCCCGAGCGTTCCATGCTGATCGGGACCTGCTCTCGGCCAGCAAACTCATCCTCGACACCAAGAACCCCGCCTACCGTGCCGTGGCTACTGTCAGGTCTGAAGCATCTGGCTACTGGCGGACGGTCACGCTGCCGTTCCCAGAGGCTGGCATTTGGCTTCTCCCGCAGAACTCGCTCGGCATGTTCGCCAGCACGATGCAGCCGTACCGCGAGAGGCTCCAAGAGGCCGCTCGGGAACTCTCTAGCCAGTACGACCAGCTCAAGTCAGAAGCCCAGCAGCGTCTTGGCACGCTCTACAACCAAGCCGACTATCCCTCCACGCTCGACGGTCTGTTCGACATGGAGTGGAGCGTCGTGCCAATCGAGCCGCCGCAGTACCTCGTCGCCCTGAACCCCGAGGTATTCAGGCAGGAGCAGGCCCGGGTCCGTGAGCGGCGGCGCGGGGGTGTGGGAGGTGCCGTATGACCAACGAGATGGAGTTGGTCGTTGGAATCGAGGGCTCAGTCCGTTGCATCTACGACGAGGCACTGGACCTGCGGGAACTCGGGAAGTTGCAGATCACCCGGGCGAGCCACGTCGAGCCAGATGCCGAGGGCTACTGGTGGGCTGATATGGGGCCTGTTGATGGGGGCCGGTGCTGGGGCCGTTCATGAGCCGATCGGAGGCGTTGGGGGCGGAGAGGGGGTGGCTCAGGCGGGAAGCCGATCATCGAGAGCCAAGCCCCGCGTCACGACGGCAAGAAAACTGATGGCGGGACGTTGAAGAACTTGGCGAGAGCAACCATGTGGCTTTTGGTCATCTCACGTTCGCCGGTCAGAATCGCCGAGAGTGTTGACTGCGAAATCCCAACCTCTTTTGAAAGCGCCATCTGCTTGTGACCGCTCGACCGCATGAGTTCCCGCAGCACATCTGATTCCGACGCGTCTGGAATCGGCGCGTGCTCGTCTTCGTAGGTTGCAATCAGATCGCTCAGGGCGTCAAGGTATTCCTGGGCTCCGCGATCAAGGCGCTTTTGGAGCAACTCATCCACCAACGCAATCGCCTGCCCCAAATGCCTGAGAGAACGGATATGCGTCAGCGGGAACCGTTTCACCAATTCGAAGTAGGATTCGGGCATCGCTAACGGCTGATTCTTGACGACCATCATTCACCTCCTTGGCCTTCCTGTATGAGCCGGTCGCTTCGTGGGTGGAGTACGCCTCTTCAGCGGCGGGCTATGACATCCGCACTGGCTTGCCCACGGAACCCTGTCGTACTCCTCGTGATCCATGACTCGCAAGACGTATAGCTTGCGTGGATAGAACACGCGCCCAATCAGACGGTAACGGTTGTTGCCCACATCGAATACTACGCAGTTGCCAACCTGATCCGCCGAACCAAACGTCTGCTTGAGCCCGGCAAAGTTCGCCCACTCAGCCTTCGACGCGATCTTGTACCAGGCGGACAACGCTCGCTCCGCATCCGCACGGTTCCGGCACGTCTTCCAGAATAAACGCAGATGAGACCTGGCAATGACGTGCATGTCGTCCTCATCGACTGCCGGGCGTCCTTGCCTGAAATCATAATCGCATTTTGCGATAACGCCAAGTGCTGATTCGCCACCTGGGCACCCTTCACCGCCGCCCCCCCTCACTGAAGGATAGCCCGGTCAATGGCACCTCCGCACTGGTCTTCCGTCTGATGAGCGACTCGTGAGCCTCGGGAGGAGCGGCCCGGGCGTCCGGAGCGGGTTTCTCGAACCACCGCCCGTCTCTCCCGCCCGTGGCCCACCGACCGACTGGGGAGAGCTTGTGCAGGTCCACAACGAATGCGACGTGACTCAGACGTGATCCGCCCCGCTCGGCCCACGCTTGTCGAAGTGCCGTTGGCCGACCTATCCTTCCCGTG
>CAJBSQ010000326.1 GCA_903958265.1 uncultured Planctomycetaceae bacterium | reverse complement strand
GAAGCCGTGCCCGGGCCGCTCACCGAGCGGCTCGCCGCCGCCGCGAAGGAGCACGGAGTGGTGCTCGTGGGCAGCGTGTTCGAGCGGCGGTCCGCCGGGCTCTTCCACAACACCGCGGTGATCTTCGAGGCCGACGGCTCCACGGCCGGCGTGTATCGCAAGATGCACATCCCCGACGATCCGCACTACTACGAGAAGTTTTATTTCGCGCCGGGCGACACCGGCTTCAAGAGCGTGGCCACCAGCCGGCTCGCCGTGGGTCCGCTCGTCTGCTGGGATCAGTGGTATCCCGAGGCGGCCAGGCTCACCGCGATGGCCGGAGCCCAGTCGCTCTTTTACCCCACCGCCATCGGCTGGCTCGACGGCGAAGAATCGCTCCACCGCGAGCAGTATGAATCGTGGGACACGATGCTCAGGAGCCACGCCATCGCCAACGGTGTGTTCGTGGTGGCCGTCAATCGCACGGGCCGCGAAGGGCCGCTGCGGTTCTGGGGCGCGAGCGTCGTCTACGCCCCCAACGGCGAGTGCCTGCTCAAAGCCTCGCACGAGGAGCCGCTCACGGCCGTGGTGGACTGCGATCTCGACCGCATCGAATGGTCGCGGACGCGGTGGCCGTTCTTCCGCGATCGCCGGATCGATGCCTACGGCGGGCTCCTCGGCCGGTGGGGCGGGTGACGCCATGACCACCTTCAGGCTGCCGGCGGAATGGGAGCCGCATGCCGCGACATGGATCGCGTGGCCGCACCGCCAGGCCACGTTCCTCGGGCCGTTTGCCGCGATTCCTCCCGCCTACGAACGGCTCGCGCGGCTCGTCGCCGGCCACGAGCCGGTGCGGATCGTCGGATCGCCCGACGTGCTGGCCGCGCCGCGGGAGGCACTCGCCGACGAGCCGAACGTGTCGTTCGTCGAGGTTCCCACGAACGACTCGTGGATCCGGGACACCGGCCCGGTGTTCCTCGTGCCGAGTGAACGGGCCGAGGGCGACCGACCCCGCGCCGTCTGCTGGGAATGGAACGCCTGGGGAGGCAAGTATCCGCCGTGGGACGCCGACGCGGGCGTGTCGCGGAGCATCGCCCGGCACCTTGGGCTCGAGGCCCTCGAGCCCAGGGTGGTGCTGGAAGGAGGAGCGATCGAGACCGACGGCGACGGCACGCTCTTGGCGAACGAGCGGTGCGTGGTCGATCCGAAACGAAATCCCGGGCTCGACCGGGTGGCGATGGAGGCGGCGCTGCATCGCTGGCTCGGCGTCGACCGCGTGCTCTGGGTGGGGGGCGACCTTGCCGGCGACGACACCGATGGCCACATCGATCAGCTCGCGAGGTTCGTGGCGCCGGGCCGGGTGCTCGCCGCCCGGCAGCCAGACCGGCTCGATCCCAACCACGCCGGACTCGAGGCCAATCTCGAACTCCTCCGCCGGCACGTCGATGCCCGTGGCCGCAGGCTGGAGGTGATTCCGGTCGATATTCCGTCACGGTTCACCTTCGAGGGCACGCAACTCCCGGCGAGCCACCTCAACTTCTACGTCGCCAACGGGCTCGTGGCCGTGCCCGTGTTCGGCGTCCCGAGCGACGAGCCGGCCCTGGAGGCGATCGCCGCCTGCTTCCCGGGCCGGCGGATCGAGCCGGTCGACTCCCACGCGCTCGTCCGCGGCCGCGGTGCCCTCCACTGCGTAACCCGCGACCAGCCCGCGTGAATCAGCCAGTTTTTCCCCCTTGCCCCGTCGGGTCCGGTGGGCGACCATGTCCGGGGTTCGTCACCGGGCGAGGAGCGGAGTGATGCAGCAGATGGCAGACGTCGTGCAGGGGATGGCGTCGCTCCTTGCGCGGCTGATGATCGCCGTCGTGTTTGCCAGCGCCGTCGTCAACAAGGTGACGCAGTTCTCCTCGACGGCCGCCTACATGGCGTCGGAAGGGGTGCCCAACCCCAAGTTCGCCCTGTTCGGGGCGATCGGCCTGCTGCTGCTTGGCTGCCTGTCGTTGATCCTCGGGGCATGGACCCGGATCGGGGCGCTGTTTCTGTTCGTGTTCCTCGCGGCGGCGACGTTCTACTTCCACGATTTCTGGCGGTTCACCGACCCCGGCCAGCAGCAGCTGCAGACCATCCAGTTCATGAAGAACCTGGCGATCGGCGGCGGGCTGCTGTCGCTGGCCGCCTTCGGCGGCGGGCCGTGGAGCGTGGACGGCTGGATCGCCATCAAGCAGGAAGAGGCCGAGAGCACGCCGAAGACGCGGGCGACTGCGAAGACGTAGCAACCCGCGAACCACGGCCACGCTGCCACGCGTGTTGTGCCACGGGTGATCTGCCACTGAGGGGGAAGACCATGAACGCGTGTCTATCGATCTGTCGCGCGACTGCCTGCGCTGTCGTGCTGGGGGCCGCTGCCTGCCTCGCGGCACAGAATCCACCCTCTGCCGGAGCCACCTCCATGCCCGCCGTGAAGCCCTTTGGAACACTCGCCGACGGCCGGGAGGCTCATCTCTACACGCTCGAGGTGCCGGGTGGCTGGCGGGCGACCGTCACCGACTACGGTGCCATCCTGACCTCGTTCCTGGTGCCGCCCAAGGCGGGCACGCCGGGCGACGCCGTCGATGTCGTGCTCGGCTTCGACACGCTCGACGGCTACCTGAAGGGACATCCCTACTTCGGCGCGATCTGCGGCCGCAGCTCCAATCGGATTGCTGCCGGTCGGTTCGAGCTCGACGGCAAGGCCCACACGCTCGCCACCAATAATGGCGTCAACCACCTGCACGGTGGCGTGAAGGGATTCGACAAGCAGCTCTGGAAGGGAACGCCGCGGGCGACCGACCGGGGACCTGCGGTCGAGTTCGAACTCGTCTCGCCCGACGGCGATGAGGGGTATCCCGGCCGGCTCGTGGCGAAGGCCGTCTACACGCTCACGCCCGTGGGCGAACTGATCGTCGAGATGTCGGCCACGACCGATGCGCCCACGATCGTGAACCTCGTCAACCACTCCTACTGGAACATGTCGGGCCACGCCTCGGGATCGATCGCCGACCAGGAGTTGGCCGTGGTCGCCGATCGCTACCTGCCGGTCGATGCGGGCTCGATTCCGACCGGTGTCTTCGCCCCGGTCGAGGCCACGCCGTTCGACTTCCGGCCGGAGCGGCGACCGTGGGGCCGGTGCGGGGCGGCGATCGAGATGCTGCCACCGAATCCGGCAGCCGACGCCTGCCGCGGCGTGGATCACAACTACCTCGTTCGCGGCTGGCAACCGGACGGAACCTTGCGAACCGCGGCGACGTTTCGCGATCCTCAGAGCGGCCGGGCGGTCGAGGTGCTCTCCGACCAGCCGGGTGTGCAGGTCTACATGGGCGGGTTTCTCGACGGCACGCTGACAGGGAAGGGGGGCGCGACCTACGTCCGCAACGGCGGCCTCTGCCTGGAGACACAGAAGTATCCCGACAGCGTCCACCATGCCGACTGGCCGACCACGAGGCTCGATCCGGGTCAGACGTATCGGCACACGATGGTGCATCGGTTCACGCGGTAGCGATGCCCGGCCAGCCGGGATGGGGTGCAGACCGCAGGGAGAAAACCTGCGGCTACGGGATGACGCGGCCATGACCGTAGGGAGCCTGCCGCGTGCCGGACACCGCTGCAAAGGCGTCTCCCATCACAGCCGCTGCGTCGGGGGAGCCAAGCGTGTGGAGGCCGCCGGCCCGCCGCGTCACCGGCACCGCGTCGAACCGCAGCGAGATCTCATAGCGACCGGTGGAGCCGGCTCTTCCCGACCCACCTCGCCTGGGGTTGTAGGCGGTGTTGCCCGCGCCCGAGACTCCGACGTAATACGTGCCGGCCGTCGTGGCCGTGAATGTGATGAAGCTGTCGCGAATACCCAGGGCATCGTCGTTGGCAACGAGCTGCCGCCCAGCGACGGTGAAGAGCCGCAGGGCGCTGTCGAGCGGTGAGGGTGCGGGAAGCGCACGGGCCCGCACGTCGATCGTGATTCGCTGGCCCGCGGCGAGCGTCACGCGGTAGAGGTCCACGTCTCGGCGGCCGAACGAGCCGTCACCGATCCGGCTGGCGAACGCGACTGTTCCCGAGCCGCGGGCTGGCACCACGACGCTCCTGGCCGGCACGTCACCCGCGTCTCCCTTCACCCGCGTGGCCGCCGGGGGTGGCGGCGGCTCCGGAGGGGGCGACGTGGCCGCGGGAGGCGGCGTGGGCGTGGTCGCACCGAGCGCCTCGAGCGCCGCCCGAGCGTTGAGCAGGCCGCCGCTTGCCGTTGTGCCGGCGAGGGCCGCCACCGGCGTCGTCGAGGAGAGGATGGCGGCGCGGAGCTCCGCGGCGGTGGCCCCAGGCCGGGCGGCGGCAAGCAGGGCCACGGTGCCCGTCACGAGCGGCGCCGCCATCGACGTGCCGCTGTACGACTCGTAGGCATTCCGCGGCACGGTCGAGACGAGGCCCACACCCGGTGCCGCCAGATCGACGGTGGTGCGGCCGAAGTTGGAGAAGGCCGCCAGTCGGTTGGAGCGGTCAGTGGCTGCAACCGAGATGATCGCGTCGCTGGTGATGGTGGCTGGAAATGAAGGGATCGTGTCGTTGTTGGCGGCGTCGTTGCCGGCGGCGGTCACGAACAGGATGCCTGCGGCGCCCCCCGCGTCGATCGCGGTCCGCAGGGCGGCCGAGGCGGTTCTGCCTCCCCAGCTGTTGTTGGTGGCAACCACGTTGATGCCGAAGTCGCGGCGCATCCGGGTGGCGTAGTTGATCGCCGCGATGGCGTCGCTGGTGTAGCCGCTCCCCGCGGCGTCGAGGAACTTGAGGCCCATGATCGAGACCTGCCAGTTGACTCCCACGACGCCGGTGCCGTTGTTGCCGACGGCCCCGATCGTGCCCGCCACGTGCGTCCCGTGGCCGTCGTCATCCATCGGGTCGGCGTCGCGGTTGGCAAAGTCCCACCCGTGGACATCATCGACGAACCCATTGCGGTCGTTGTCGACACCGTCGCCGGCGATCTCACCGGGGTTGGCCCAGACGTTGGCGGCGAGGTCGGGGTGCTGGTAGTCGATGCCGCTGTCGATCACCGCGACGACCACGCCCCGCGATCCCGTCGTGATGGTCCAGGCCTCGGGAGCGTCGATGTCGGCGTCGACCACGCCCCCCGACTGCCCCGTGTTGTCGAGCGCCCAGAGCGAGCCGAACGACCGGTCGTTGGGAACGGCCGCGCCGGTGATGGCGAAGTCGGGCTCCACGAAGGCCACGCCCGGCGTGCGGCCGGCCCAGGCGAGGACCTCCTTCGCCGGCGAGCCAGGAGCCACGACCCGCTCGAGCCCTTCGCCCAGGGGCATGGCCCGCCAGCCGAGTCCCGAGATGAGGTCCGCGGCCGCGAGCGGCCGTTCGGAGCGGACGATCCACGAGTCGGCCCGGGCGTCGACGGCCTGGCCGAGCCACTCGATCCGCTGGGTCGCGGCCGCCAGGCAGAGCCGTGGCTCGAGGCGTTCGAGGCCGACCCGCCGCGCGGGACGGACCTGGCGACGCTGCTGGCGAAGGAAACGCATCGTGGCGACCTGGAAGGTGCGGGTTCGCGGGAACCCCGGTCCCTGGCTATTCTTCCATCGGCCAGATCCCTCGCATCCTCTCTCCGGAGTGACGCCCCCCATGGTTTTTCCCGTCGGTGACGACAACTCTGATCGCAGGACATTTCCGTTCGTGACGATTGCGCTGCTGGCCGCGAATGTGTTCGTGTTCGCCGTGCTGCAGGGCATGGGGAGCAACGAGGCCTTCACGATGGCCTACGTGCAGGTGCCCCGCGAGATCCTCACCGGTCAGGACATCGTCACGGAGCCGTCGCAGAAGACGGTCCACACTCCCCAGGGAGACATTCAGATCACCGACCCCGGCCTGCAGCAGACGCCGGTGCCGCCGTGGATGACGCTGCTGACCGCCATCTTCATGCACGGCAGCCTGATGCACCTGTTTGGCAACATGTGGTTTCTGTGGATCTTCGGCGACAACATCGAAGACGACATGGGCCACGTGAAATACCTGCTCTTCTATCTGGCCACCGGCATCATCGCCTCGCTCACGTTCGTGTTTCTCAATTCCACCGGCGAGGCCTCCCTCACGCCCTGCCTCGGCGCCTCGGGGGCGATCTCGGGCGTGCTCGGCGCCTACCTCGTGCTCCACCCGAAGCGGAGGGTGAGCGTGATCCTGCTGCGGATGATGGTCGATGTGCCGGGCTACGTGGCAGTTGGCATCTGGTTCCTGTTCCAACTCGTCAGCGGCTTCCTCGACCAGGGAGGCGGCGGCGGGGTGGCCTACTCGGCCCACATCGCGGGCTTCGTCGCTGGCATGGTGCTCGCCAAGCCGATGAGCTCGGCGGCGGTCCGCGACGAGACCGACCCGTTGATCGTGCTCCGCAGGCCGACGCTCGTCGACCGTCTCGAGCAGCGTCAGCGGTGAGTCACTTCCACCGGTAGGCGGAGAGACCCTTGAGATCGCGGATGTAGAGCTCGGTTCCCTCGACCGCGAGATGAGCCCAGCTCTCCTCGGCAGCCACCTTCGCCTCGCCCACGAGTTCGTACCCTTCAGGCGTGGCCCGGATCAGCCGCAGGTCACCGGTCTCATCGAGTGCGAGGATCCGGTTTCCCTGGGCAACCATGCTCCAGTAGCGGCCGAAGGGGGTCGTGATCCAGTCCTCCTTGCCGGTGGTGAGATCGAGGCAGGCAAACCGCTGGTTGCGGAGATGCACGTAGGCATGACCACCGATCACGATCGGCGTCGACATGTAGCCCTGGATCTTGTTCCGCCAGACCTGCTCCACCGGCTTGTCGGTGCGGGTGGGATTCACGGCGAACAGGAACGAGCCACCGCCGTAGCTCGTGGTGAAGATGCGGCCGTCGCTCACCGTGGGCGTGACGATGTTCATGCCGCGAAACGCCTCCACGGGGATCTTCCAGAGCACGCTGCCTTTCTCAGGGTCGACCGCCGCGAGCTCCTCGCGGGTCTGCACGAGGATCTGCGGTATGCCGTCGAGGGTGACGGGGTACGGGGATGAGAAGGCGCTCCCCGACATGCCGCCGCCGTCGTCGAGCACCCGCCAGACGATCGCACCGGTGAGCTTGTCGAGCTTTGCGAATCCCGATCCAGCCTGCACGTAAACGTGGTCGCCGATCACCAGCGGGCTGGAGACGAAGCCGAAGGCCGGCAGCGGGCTTTCGAGGGCCTTCACGAAATCGACCCGCCAGTGTTCGCGGCCGCTGGCCACGTCGAGGCAGACGAGCAGGTCGCGCATGCCGGCGACGTAGACACGGTCGCCGTCGACGCAGGGCGTCGAGCGGATCCACGAGCCATTGGAGGCGGCGAAGAAGGGCACTCGCAGGGCACCCTCCCACTCCGCATGCCACCGCTCGGCCCCGGTAGCCCGGTCGAACGCCCGCACGTGTTCGGTGGCGGCATCGGCCGTCTCGGTGACGATCACGACGTCCCCCGCGACCACAGGTCCGGAGTAGCTCGGGCCGAGATCTACCCGCCACGCCTTCTCGAGCCTGTCGTCCGCGAGACCGTCGGGCCAGGCTGCCCCCGCCACGAAGCCGTCGCGGTTTGGCCCCCGCCACTGGTGCCAGGCGGTGTCGGCAGCCATCCCGCACGGGGCCGTGATGGCGAGGAGGATCGCAGCAGCAGCTGCGGCGGCGAGGCGGGGTGCGAGGCGCGGCGCGGCCATGCGTGTGGACTCCGAGAACGGGATGCCGAGGCGGGGCATCGTACCGCGCTGGTCGCCTCGGCTGGTGACGACCGGGATCAGGATCTGCCTGGCGGATCACCGGATGCCAGCGATCCACGGCCTTGGGCATGAGCAAAGGCTGTGCCGCGGGTGGAGTTCGGCCTCGACAGCACCGCGACGTCGTCAGCCGTACGGGTCAGCCGAGCCGGGCCTGCAGCCCCGTCGCGCGGCGGATCGGCTTGGTGATCGCAGCCTCGATCACCCTGCGGGAACCGACGATCGTCACCTTCTCCGAGGCCCGGGTCACACCCGTGTACAGCAGTTCGCGAGTCACGATCCGGCTGGCACGCTCCGGCAGCACGACCACCGCGTGTCGATACTCGGAGCCCTGGCTCTTGTGGATCGTGAGGGCATGCATCGTCGCCACGTCCTCCAGCCGCGAGACGGGCAGCCGCCGCGGCTCGGTGCCCGTGGGAAACGCCGCATCCATCCGGCCGCGCTCCCCGCCGGGCACCACGAGCCCCACGTCGCCATTGAAGAGATCGAGCGCGGGGTTGTTTCGCGTCACCATCAGCGGCCGGCCGGCATACCAGGGCGAGCCGCCGGCCACCCCGAGCCGCCGCTCCACCAGCAGATTCCAGCCGGCGACGCCCAGCGTGCCGCCGCGGTGCGCCCCCAGCAGCTGAAACTCCTTCTGGGCTTCGATCGCGGCGGCGACCTGCCCCTGCCCGGCGAGTTCGCGAACCCGGGCGGCATGGGCGACGGCCTCCTCGACCAGCTCGGCGAAGGCCGCGGTGCCAGGCTCGATCCAGCGGATCGACGTCGGGTCGTCGGCCGCCGTATTGTGCGGATCCGGAGGGGCGGTCCAGCGGCCTTCGAGGATGTCGAGCGCCTGTGCCGCTCCGGCCGCGCCGTCGTCCATGAGGATCGCGTCGGCCAGCCCGCCGATCCGCGGGCCGAACCGATGGCGAGTGGTGAGCTTCTCGGTGCGCGAGGCGAGCCGGGAGCCCGGCGAGGCTGCCGCCTTGGCGATGTCGCCGAGCACCGATCCGGCGTCGACGCTCGCGAGCTGATCG
>CAJBSQ010000325.1 GCA_903958265.1 uncultured Planctomycetaceae bacterium | reverse complement strand
GCCTACAGCGGCACCGGTGGTCGCCTGGGCATTTCGCGGACGAGCACCGACGACTTCTCCATGCTGGGCACGATCACCGGCGGCCTGGCGCGGGACCTCGCCTGGGTTGGGGTGGGTGGTGCCGGCACCTGGGACACCGAGCCGGCCAACACGCCTTGGTCGGCGGGGGGATCGGCAGCGTCGTTCGCGGCCAATGACAACGTGGCGTTCGCCGTTCCCGGCAATGTCACAGTGGCCGGCAGCGTGGCTGCGGGCACGATCACGGTCAGCCATACGACCGGCGTGCTGACCATCGGCGGCAGCGGATTCACGGGACCGACGCTCTCCAAGTCGGGCGCCGGCGACCTTGTCCTGACGGCGTCGAATAGCCTGACGGGCGGTGCCATCGTGAACGCCGGCAGGCTGGTGGTCGGTGCGGCCGGAGCGGTGGGAACCAAGTCCGTGACGCTCAACGGCGGTGTGTTGGCCACCGAGGATGCTGCGGTCACGGCTATCGCCAATCCCATCGTGGCCGGTTCGGATGGGGCGACGATCTCAACCGCCGCTGACGTGTCCTTCTCGGGTGCCGTCACAGCGGCGTCCGGCGGCCCCGGAGCTCGAGTCGTGAAGACGGGCTCGGGAGCGTTGACCCTGACCGGGGCATTTGGTGTGCAGACCACGGCACCGGTGGAACTGGATGTGACCGCCGGCACCCTGACGCTCGGCGGCAGCCAGAAAAACATCGGCGGCCTCAACGACTGGGCCGCCCCGGTCGCTCTCAATGGGGCGATCGTGATGATCCACGGCGGTACCGTGGGGGGCGGGGCGGTGGTCACCAACCGCAGTGCCACGTCGGTGATCGCGTCGCGGCTCAATGCCGGGGCGGTCGCCTTCGAGAACGAGATCGCACTCGAACAGACGCTCACCGGAAGCTCTCCCAACAGCAACAACACGCTCCGTTTTCTCGGGCCGATGAGCGGCGTCGGTGGCTTCACGGCTGCCGGCAACGGCACCAAACAGCTCTGGGGGCAAAATACCTATACGGGCCCCACACGGGTCGTGGCCGGCACGCTCGTGCTCGGCACGCGGGCAGCGCTCTACGACGGCACGACCACGAACTGGACGGGCGACCAGTTCACCGTGCAGAGCGGCGCGACCGCATCCTTTCGCGTGGGTGGCGCCGGGCAGTTCGAGGCGTCCGACGTCGATATCCTCCTCGGGTTGGGCTCGTCGACGGGGGGATTTCTGCCGGGCTCGCGGATCGGCTTCGACACCACGGACGGCGATTTTGCCTACGGCGGGTCCATCGCCGATCCGAATGGCGGCGCGAACTCGCTGGGGCTCACGAAGTCGGGGCTGAACATGCTGACCCTGTCGGGCAGCACCAGCTACACCGGCTCCACCCAGGCCTCCGCGGGGACGCTGCTGTTCGCGGCGCGGCCTTCGCTCTACGGGGGGAATCCCGGATCCTGGATCGCCGCCAACCTCGTGGTCGCCAGCGGCGCCACGGCGGCCTTCGGGGTGGGCGGAGCCGACGGCTTCACCGCCGATGACATCGCCGCACTCTCGACGCTGGGCTCTGGAACCGCCGCCACCGGCTTCGTCTCGGGCTCGCGGTTGGGCATCGACACCTCGGCGGCCGGAGGCAGTTTCACTTATGCCGGCGTGCTCGCGAATCCCGATGGCGGCACCCGCGTGCTCGGGCTGGCCAAGCTCGGATCCGGCACGCTCGCCCTCACGGCGGCCAACACGTACTCCGGCGGTACGACCATCGAGGAAGGCACGCTGCTGCTCGCCAACGCCGCCGCGCTGGGCACGGTTCCCGGGCCGTTGGCCGTCGAAGGCGGCACGCTCGACCTCGGTGGATACTCGATCACCGTGCCGGCGATCAGCGGGAGCAGCGGCACGGTGACCAACGGTGCAGCCACTCCCGTTGCCCTGACCTTCAACGTGACCAGTGGCACGGCGACCTATGCCGGATTGCTCGCCGACGGGAACGGCGGGTTGTCGCTGGTGAAGGAGGGGGCCGGCGATCTGGAACTCATCGGATCGAACAGCTTCGGCGGCGGCACGCTGACCGACGGCGACATCCGCATCCATCAGCCGACGAGCCTCGGGAGCGGTCCGGTGGTGTCGACGGGCTCCGCGGCCCGCGTGTATTGGAGCGGCACCGCGTCGGCCGTCACGCTCTCCAACCCGTTCGTGACCGGGGACGACATCACCGATGCGCTGGCGTTCGCTCCCGGCACCGACCGCGCGCTGGCGCTGGCGGGCACGATCTCGGGGAGCGGTCAGATCAAGATCAGCGCCAGCGCCGGCGGCACCCTCGACCTCTCAGGGCAGACGGCGGCGACGAACACCAACACCGGCGGCGTGGAAATTGGCACGGGCCGTGTGCTGATCGCCCGCGGCGAGAACCTCGGTGGCGGCACCGTCAACTTCGGCACGGGCACCAGCAGCATTCTCGCCCTGGCCGGGCCCGCGGCGAGCGTCTCCAATCCCGTCACCATCGGGAGCACCACGGGCACCGGTGCCGGCGGCGCGATCATCGACTCCGGGTCGGGCACCCTGACGATCGCCGGCACGATCGCCGACCGCCCGGGTAACCTGCCGGGCAGTCTGGTCAAACTCGGATCCGGCACGCTGCGGCTCTCGGCCGCCAACACGTACGGAGGCACGACGACCGTCCGGCAGGGGACGCTCGTGGTGGCGAATGCGTCGGCCATCGCCTCGGCACCGGTGTCGGTCGCATCGTCCGCAACGGTGGCGATCGCTCCGTATCTCGACGCGACTGCCAAGGAACTGGACCTGTCAGGTGGCGGGCTCGTCGATCTCACCACCGGCCGGCTGGCGGTGGCCGGCGGGCTGTCGGCCACGCAGCTCGTCGCGGAGATCGTGAAGGGACGGGGTGACGGCAGTTGGAACGGGACGAGCGGAATCACGTCGTCGTCGGCTGCCGCGGACATGGCGGCGAGCATCCCGCGGGCGGTGGGCTGGCTCGACAACGGCGACGGCTCCGTGTCGGCAGCCTTCGCGGCCCCGGGCGACACCAACATCGACTGGTCGATCGACATCCTCGACGCGGCCAACTTCCTGGCGCTGGGGAAGTTCGACACCGGCGCGGCGGCGACCTGGCTCGAGGGAGACTTCAGTTACGACGGGATCGTCGACATCCAGGACGCCGCCGACTTCTTGTCCACCGGCCTGTTCGACGCGGGTGTGTACAACGCCGCTCCGGCCACGTCTGACGGTATCGCCGCCGTGCCGGAGCCGTCTGCGGCCACGTTCTCTGTCGTCGGGATGCTCGTGCTCCTGGAGATGCGCCGTCGTCGGATGCTCGAGCAGGAAGACGGCCCTCCGTCACCGAGGTGAACCTCGGTTTCCGCTCCGGTCAGGTGGTGAGCTCCAGCTCGGCCCAGGTGGTGGGGTCACCATCCCAGGGATACGCTGGCGGCGCGAAGCAGGGCACCTTGCCGAGGCGGCGATCGACCAACGCCGCGAAGAAGCCGAGACGCGGAATCTCGAGCGGATCCCAGCCCGGCAGGGCGGCCGCGGTGAGGTAGGCGTCGATCCGCCAGCCATCGGCCGTGGCCGCCGACTCGATCAAGACCGAGTCGGTCGGTAGCTCCACCGGCACCTCGCTGGTGCGCGGGATCGTCGCCGCGACGGCGGCGGGTTTGTTGGCGAGCCGGCCAGCGCCCGTTGGCAAGAGGGCGATCCGTCGGCAGTAGCGTCCGGCGCGGTGGCTCTCGCCGGTGGGCCTGGTGGCGATCCAGAGCTGCAGGCCGTCGCTGTCTTCCGGCCGGGTGGTATGGCACCACCGCGACGTGCCCACGCCGCGGGCCACCCCTCGCACGGCGAGCCCGGAGGCGTTCCATGCGATCCAGAGATCGAGCACGTCCGGCACGCTCGCCACGTCGGCG
>CAJBSQ010000324.1 GCA_903958265.1 uncultured Planctomycetaceae bacterium | reverse complement strand
TCCCAGCGGAGCTCGTAGCAGGTGGTCGGCGCGAAGCCCTCGATCGAAAGGCGGGCGGTGAGGCCGTCGCTCGACAGGTCGACCGCGGTGATCACATGCCCGCGCTCGTCGATGTGCTCGGAGCCATAGTTCTTCGACCGTTCGAGGGACCACGACGTGTAGCCCCACGACGCAGGATCAACGGCCTGCGACCGCGCCAGCGGCGCGGAGAACGTGATCGTCAGTCCGGTCTCGTGGGCGGCGAGCGCCACCGGCATCCGCAGCATCGCAGCGGTGCGGCGGACCCGGAAGAAGCCGCCGGGCGCCGTCCGGTTACCGGCCCAGGCATGGAGGCCGCAGGCATACAGCTGCCGGTCGGTCGGATGGAAGCGGCCCCGCATCACCCCGGTGGGCAGGTCGTCGATCGGCAGGGCCACGAGGCCTCCCTGCAGCATCGGTTGGCCCGGCGCAGCGGAGGGCAGCGACTCGGGCAGCACGAGGTGGATCCGGCCCATCCCATAGGAGAGTTCGAGGAGGCCGCCGGAGAGCGGCGACCAGACGTCGGCTGGCACGCGGACGAGCTCCGCCGGGGAGCGGTCGAATTCGTTGGTGATCCAGGCGAGCGGCTGCTCCATCGCGTCGTCGCCCGGATCGGTGACGTCGTGGTAGCCGTAGAGGTTGCCGTAGAAGCCGCCCGGGCGGACGTGGTTGATCCGGTTCTTCGGCGTCCAGTGCCCCTCCTGATCGGTCACGAAGAACGTGCCGTCCGGCTCGACGCACACGCCGTTGGCCGCCCGGAAGCCGGTGGCGAGGATCTCGGTCGCCGATCCGTCGGCGGACACCTTGAGGAGTGTGCCGTGGTGCGGCACCACCGCGGGCAGGGCGTGCCGGGCGCTCTTGGCGTAGTACAGGTTCCCCGCGGCGTCGGTCTCGAGCCCCATCGCGAACTCGTGAAAGTGCTCGGTCACCTGGTGGTCGTCGTTGAAGGTGTCGTAGCGGTCGGTGCAGCCGTCGCCGTCGAGATCGCGGAGCACGACGATCCGGTCGCGGCAGCCGACGTGGATCGCGCCGTGGATGACCCTGATCCCCAGCGGCTGAAACAGCCCCGAGGCGATCCGCCGCCAGGCGAGCGCGTCGGTCGCGGAAGCGAGACCGCCGCAGGTCCAGACGTCGCCATCCCAGGTGCAGAGCACGGCGACGTCGGGGGTAAGGAAGTCGAGGCCGCTGAACCGCAGCTGCGCCTTCCACGGATTGGCGGCCGGGGAGGTGAGCGTGTCGACGGCGAATCCCGCGCGATCGCCCCCCCTGGCGATCGTGGTGTGGAGCGTGTCGGGCCAGCGATCACGGGCCGGCCTGCCGAGGAGTGTTGTGAGGTCGACGGGGGGCGGAAGGTCGCGGACGCGATCCGCGAGGCCGACGTCTCCAGCGGCGACGGCGACGCCGACGACCACGGGCTGCCCACTTGGCGGCAGCGTGAGCACGTGAAAACCGTCGCGGAGATCGAGCCGTGGCTCGATCGGGGCGGGCGTGACGAACGCCGCCGAGGCCTTGTCGTCGGCCACCCGCACGAGGAGGTCCTGCGGATGTGGTGACACGTGCCAGATCCTCGTCACGAGCGGGGTGGCGGGATCGCCCACTTCCAGCCGCGTCGTCTCGAGCACGCGGCAGCCTGCCACCTCCGCGTCGAGCACGACCGTGTCGCCCGCATGGTGCACGGCCCGCAGCCGGGCATGTGATTTCGGGAGCGGGCCATAGGGCTGG
>CAJBSQ010000323.1 GCA_903958265.1 uncultured Planctomycetaceae bacterium | reverse complement strand
CCTCGCCCGCGACCGTCCGCTCGCGGCCGCCGGCGCGGCAGCCGTGCGGCTCGTCCGCGACCCCACCGCCCTCGCTCCGCTCGTTCGCAGCGTGGGCCTGGCCTACCCCGACACGACCTCGTCGCCCGTCGGCGTGCCGGTCGACGGCTCGTATGTCGTCAAGCCCGCAGCGAGTGCCGGAGGCCGAGGCGTGCGGCGGTGGCGAGGCGGAAGTCGCTCGACGTCGACCGGCGCACTCCTCTGGCAGCGGTTCGTGCCCGGCTCCGCCTGGTCGGTCTCCTTCCTCGCCGGGCCGCGGCGCTGCGAACTCTTCGCCGCAAGCCGCCAGCTCGTCGGCTGCCGGTGGTGCGGCGGGCGGGCGTTCGCCTACTGCGGCTCGATCGACGTGCCGCTCGACGATGTGCACGGACCCCTGCGGGCGCGACTGGAGTCGCTGGGGAACAGCCTCACCACCCACTGCGGCCTGATCGGCGCGTTCGGCATCGACTTCATCCTCGGTGCCGGCAACGACGCACACGTGATGGAGGTGAATCCACGGCCGACCGCCTCGATGGAACTTGCCGAGCGGGCCACGGGCCGGCCGATCGCCGCAGCGCATCTGGAGGCCTGCGGATACGCGTTGCCGACGGTCTTCGCGATGGCCGACCCCAGCCCACGGCCCAGGGGCGTGTGGTCGAAGGCCATCGTGTTCGCCTCGCGCACGGGCTCCTATCGGTCACCCCTGCCTGCCGCGCTCGATACGCTGGTATCGCCGTGGACCGCCGTGGATGGGATCGGAGCCGTCGCCGACATCCCTCAGTCCGGCGAACTGCTGCCACAGGGAGGGCCGCTGATCACCGTCTTCGCCTGCGGAGCCACCGCGAGCCGCTCGCTCGCGACGCTCCGCCGCCGTGTTGCCGAGGTGCGGCGGCTCTTCGCCACCGACCCGGTCAACCCGCCATCCGCCGCTGAGCCGGTGCGTCGGACATCGCCTCGAGGGCGTACTGCATGAGGTACGCATCCTCGGTCGAATCCTGATAGAAGTCCTTGAGCACGGTTGTCGCCCGAAAGCCGAGCGACCGGAAAAACAGCTGCGCCGGCAGATTCGTTTCGCGCACCTCCAGGGCGATCCGCCCCCGCCGGTCGGGCGTCAGCTTGCCGGCCAGTTTCTCCATCATCTGCGTGCCGATGCCGAGCCGGCGATGCGACCGCATGACGGCGAAGTTGAGCATGTGCAGCCGCGAGCGGTGCAGTTCGTAGATCATGAAGGCCACCACCGAATCGGCCAACTCGGCGACCATGCCGATGCAGTTCCGCTGCCGCAGGCAGCGGGTGAAATCCTCCTCCGACCAGGGAAACTCGAACGCTTCCCGCTCGATCGCGATGACCTCGTGCATATCCCGGCGGATCATCCACCGAACGTGGATGCCGAGGCCGTTTTGGGAAATCGCCGTCACGATGACTCGCTCCGTAGAAAGTGCCACGCTGCCTTGGGGCCGCCGGGAAAACCCGTCGCGGGGGGCGGACGGTAGCAGGCGGCTCGGCAGCAGGCAATCGCGTTCATGGCGGGCTTCGACCGGCGGGACCTGACCAGGCGGACTCGCCGCGGAACGAAAACACCCTTGACCCTCCACGCGGCCCGGGCCTACGTTCCCGCCCCCGGATTCCGCGGTCCGATGCCCTCGGCCGCTTCCGCCGCCCCGGATCACCACGCATCATGCATGCCGCACGCCTGCACCCGTCTTGGCCGTTCTCGCCATTCGCCGCCGCCTGCGGCGTGATCGCCTGCCTGGCGGTGGTGGCCTCGGGCTGTGCCAATCCCGCGATCCGCAGCCAGAGCCCCGAACTCGAGGCGCTCGCCCAGCTCGAGGCCGATACAAAATTCGTGGGCGACTACACAGCACCCTGGGGCCTCAACTCCAAACGAATCGAACGGCCGGCGCTCGTCACCGGACTGGCAGACACCGGCAGCGATCCGCCACCGGGCCCGCAGCGGCAAACGCTGATGGCCGACATGCAGGCCCGCGGCGTGATCGAGCCCAATACCCTGCTCGCCTCGCGGTCGACCGCACTGGTCTGGGCGCACGGTCTCTTACCGCCCGGTGTCCGCAAGGGAGACCGCTTCGACATCTACGTTGAGGTTCCCCCCGACAACGACACGTCGAGCCTCGCCAACGGCTGGCTGATGGAGACGCGGCTTGCGGAGATGGCCGTGATCGGCAACACGATCCGCGACGGCCACGAACTGGGAGTGGCGGGCGGGCCGCTGCTCATCGATCCTGTCTCCGGAGGCACGCTCGACTCCAAGTCGAAGATCCGCGGCCGCGTGCCTGGGGGCGGCGTCGCCCTCACCGATCGCGACCTCGGTCTCATCCTCGCCGCCGATCATCGCTCGTTCGCGATGTCAAAACGGCTTGGCGACTGGATCAACCGCCGCTTTCACGCCGTCATCAAGGGGGTCAAGCGGGGCGTCGCCAATCCCCAGACCGACCGCTACATCGCCCTCGAGGTGCCCCCCACCTACCACCACAACCTCGGCCGCTACATCCGCGTGGTGCAGAGCATCGCGGTGATCGAGCCGCCCGGTGGACGGCACGCCCGCATGCAGCTCCTCGCCCGCCAGCTCACCGATCCGGTCACCGCCCAGATCGCCTCCCTGCGGCTCGAGGCGATCGGTAAGGATGCGATCCCCGTCCTTCGCGAGGCCCTCGACTCGAAGGACCCCGAGATCCGGTTCGCTGCCGCCGAGGCGTTGGCCTACCTCGGCGAGTCGATCGCCGCCTCGCATCTGGCCGAGGCCGCGACGAACCTCCGGAGCACGCGGCCGGCGGCGCTTGCCGCGCTCTCGGTGCTCGATGACGCCAACGGGGTCGACGCCCTCCAGACGCTGCTCTCCAGCCGCAGCGCCGAAACGCGGTACGGCGCCTTCCGCGGCTTGTGGCGGATGGATCCCGAGCTGCCGCTGGTCCGCGGTGAGCGGCTGGGGGATGCCTGCTCCTTGCATATTGTCGACGTCGAGGGGCCGCCGCTGATCCACGTCACCCGCAGCCACCGACCCGAGATCGTCTTCTTCGGCACGGAGCATGACGTCGCCGACGGCCTGCGGGCGGAAGCCGGTACGTCGATCGTCGTGGTGGTCGAAGGCGACTCCGCCACGGTGAGCCGCTTCGCGCCGGGGCAGAGCGACCAGCAGGCCGAGGTGCCCGCCACGGCGGACCGGATCGTTCGATCGATCATCGACCTGGGAGGCAGCTACCCCGACGCCGTCCAGTTCCTGCAGCAGGCCAGCGCCTCCCGCACTCTGGCGAGCCGCCTCGCCTTCGACGCGCTGCCCGACGAGCTTGACGGTCGCCCGACGATTCACGAGGAGGCGTCAGCCCGCGTCCGCGATATCCCGGAGGACGCCGCTGGCCGGGACGCGGCGGACGCCGCGGATCGCGGCGGCGACGAATCCGAATGACGCGGCTCACCGCTCTCGAACTCTTCGGCTTCAAGAGCTTCGCCGATCGCACCCGCTTTGAGTTTCCCCCAGGCATCACCGTGGTCGTGGGGCCGAACGGCTCGGGCAAGTCAAACGTCGTCGACGCGATCAAGTGGGTGCTCGGCGAGCAATCGGTCCGCAGCCTTCGCGGCAAGGAGATGACCGACGTCATCTTCGCCGGCTCGACGGGCCGCAAGTCGCTCAACATGGCCGAGGTCTCGCTGATTTTCGACAACTCGGCCCGGCAACTCCCGGTGTCGTCCGAGAACGTCCAGATCACGCGACGGGTCTACCGCAACGGGGAGAGCGAGTACCTCGTCAACGGTGAGCCCTCGCGGCTTCGCGACATTCGCGAACTCTTCTCGGGCACGGGGGCCGCGACCCAGGCCTACAGCGTGATCGAACAGGGGCGGGTCGACGCCCTGCTGGTGGCGTCGGGCCGCGACCGCCGCGCCGTCTTTGAGGAAGCTGCCGGGATCACGAAGTTTCGTACCCGCCGCACGGAGGCCCTGCGGCGGCTGGAACGCGCCGAACAACACCGGCAACGGCTCGCCGATATCGTGGGCGAGGTCGGCGGGCGGCTCGAGACCGTCCGCCACCAGGCGGCCCGGGCCCGCCGCTGGAAGACGATGCAAGACCGCCTCAGGTCGTTGCGGATCGCCGCGTCCGCCCGGGACCTCTCCGGAGTCGATGCCACGATCGCGGCGGTCGAGCAGGCGGTTTCCACCGCACGGTCATCGACCCGCGACAATGACACCCGCGCGGCGGAGTTCGCGGCCGCCGCGGCCGCGCTGACGACCGCGGCGGAAGAGCTTCAACCCCGGCTCACTGCGGCCCGTACCGCCGCGGCCGCCGAGATCCAGCGGATGGCCGCCGCGGAGGCAACGGAAACCCTCGTCCGCAACCGCCGTGGGGAGTACGAGACCGAACGGCACCGCGCTGAAGCGGCACTGGCAAGGACGATCGACGCTGAACGCCAGGCCGCCGCCGCGCGGAATGCGGCCGTGGAGACCGCCGCGACCATCGACAACGCGCTGGCCACGCTGCGAGCGAAACTCACCCTCCGCGAGGCTGCCGCAGCCGGCTCGTACGGCGACGCCACCAGCGCGCGGGAGGCGGAGGCCGCCGCGGTCGGGGCGGTCGATGAACTCGCCCGTCGCCAGGTGCGGCTCGAGGCAGACCACGAGCGGGCCCGAACGGCTGGCGATGAGGCTCGCACCGCAGCCGAAGCGGCCCGGCAGGCCGTTGCCGAAGCCCGCCGGCGGCACTCCGTGCTGGGGGAATCACGGGCGGCATGCGAAGGGCATCTGGCAGCCCTGGAGATTCGGCTGCATGCCGCCGTGGCCGACGTGGAGTCGCTCGAGGCAACCCAGCGCGACGACGCAGTCGCGCTGCAGGCCGCCTGGCGGGATCTCGCCGGCTGGAGAGCGGCATTCGAGGCCTGCCGCGAGCGGAGGGCGCTGCTGCAGGACATCGTCGACCGGCAGGAAGGCATGTCGGATGCCGCCCGCACGCTTCTGACCAGAACCAGCTCCGGCATGGTACCCGGATTCGCCGGCGTGCTGGCCGACCTGGTCGTCGCCGGAGTCGAGTGGGCCCCGCTCGTCGACCTTGCCCTGGGCGAACTTGGCCAGAGCCTCGTGGTTGACTCGCTCGACGAGGCGATCGCCTGGCATGCGGATTGGTCGACGACCGATGATGCCGAGGCGGTGCTCGCCGCGGGGGGCCGGATCGGCTTCCTCGCGGCCCGGCACCTGCACGAGCCGTCCACGTTCGATCCCGGCTCGCATTCCGGCATCGTCGGGCGGCTCGACCGACTGCTCGTCGACGGCGACGCGGAACCACCCACCAGCGGCGATCGCGATCTCGTTCGCCGCCTGCTGGGCCGAGTCTGGGTCGTCGAGCGGATCGAGCACGCCCTGCCGCTGCTTCAGGCAGCGCCGGCCGGCACGCTCTTCCTCACCCGCGACGGCAAGAGCCTCACGGTGGATGGCGAGTTCGGTATCGGCATGCAGGCCGCGGCGTCTGGGCTCGTCGCGCGGCGGAGCGAGTTGCGATCGCTCGACGAACGCCACGCGGGACTCGCCCGCACCGTCGACCGCGGCCAACAGGAGATCGACTCCCTCCAGAGGGCGGTCGACGCACGCACGCAGGAAATCGCCCAGGCCACCGGGCGGCGACAGCTTGCGGGCGAGACGATCGCCACGGCACGGGCCGAACTTGGCCGCGTCTCCCGTGACGAACGGGGGGCGGACGAGGCGATCAGCACGGCCGAGCAGCAGTCGCGCCGGGCCGATCAGCGACTCGCCGCCGCCGAGGCTGCCATGGAAGCGGCCGCCGGCCGCCTCGCTGCCGCCGAGTCTGAATGTGCCTCCGCCCGGACGGAGGCCGATCGCTGCCATGCCGCGATCGAGGCGCTGGAACACGACCGCGGCCAGGCGATCGACGAGATCCACCGCCTGCGGGTCGAGGAGGCGACGGCTGCGGAGAAACTCGCCCGCTGCCAAGACGGCGTGGCCGCGAGCAAGGCCGCCTGGGAAGCGCGTCAAAGCGACGTCGACCTGGCACGCCGTCACGTGGCCGAGTCTCGCAGCCGCTCGGCTAGCCACGAACTCGAGCTCCTCGCCTCCACCGCCGTGCGGGCGGAGGCAGCCTGGATCGCCGAACGGGCGGGCGGGGTCCTCGGGCAACTCGCCGATCACAGCGGCCGCCTCGACGCCGATCGCCATGCCACCGCCGCCGCCATCGAAGAGGCGCGCACGGCCGCCACGAGACTCGCCGAGCGGGTGCACTCCCTCGAACTCGAGGCCGGCGAAGCCCGCCACCAGCGGGCCCGGATCGTGGAGCGGATTCGCGACGACTACGACATCGACATCGACGCCGTGGCTCCCCACCTTACCCCAACTGCCGATTCGGTTGCCGACGCGGCTCCAGACGCCGAACCGATTCCCGAAGACCGCACCGAGCTCGAAACGCGGATCGAGGAACTGCGGCGGAAACTCGCCTCGATGACGTCGGTGAACATGGAGGCGCTGCGGGAGTCGGAGGAACTGGCGGAGCGGCTCGCCACGCTCGAGGCCCAGCTTGCCGACGTCACCGGCGGCAAGGAGTCGATCGAGCAGCTGATCGCCCGAATCGACGAGGAGAGTCGGCGGCTGCTCGGCGACACGATCGAGACGGTCCGCGGCCACTTCCGTGACCTCTTCGAGCGGGTTTTCGGCGGCGGCCAGGCCGACATCGTCCTCGAACAGGGTGTCGACCTGCTCGAGACATCGGTCGAGATCGTGGCCCGCCCCCCCGGCAAGGAGCCGCGGAGCATCTCGCTGCTCTCCGGCGGCGAGAAGACGATGACCTGCGTGGCCCTGCTGCTGGCGATCTTCAAGTCGCGGCCCAGCCCGTTCTGCGTGCTCGACGAGGTCGATGCCGCGCTCGACGAGGCCAACGTCGACCGGTTCGGCGGGGTACTCCGGGACTTTCTCTCGTCGACGCAGTTCATCGTGGTCACGCATTCGAAAAAGACGATGGCCTCGGCCACGACGCTCTACGGGGTGACAATGGAGGAGTCAGGGGTCTCGAAACGGGTCAGCGTCCGATTCGAACAGACCGCAGCTGCCGCCCATCCATCGTCGCGGGCCGCCTGAGGTCGGCCCCTCGGCGACAGCCGGTACAAGCCGGATTCCGTGACTTGCCGGGGAGTTCCGCGTGTCCGGCACAGGCCGGTCGAGCGCTGCCACCGCTCCGTCCGTGAAGAACGGCTCAAGTCTCACGACACGATCTTTCGATCTACCCTCTTGGACGGCCATATCGCGGACGTGTCCGGGAGCGATCCCGCAAGCACGACGAGGTGTGGCGCAGGGGGGGAACCTGCGAGTCCCGGCTTTCATCAGGGGTGCTTCCTGCCCAAGGGACGCACGCCCGGTGATCGGGAATTCACATGCCCCCTCCGCGCCTCTGGCCGGCCTTCGTGGGGCACGACGACGTGGGCGTCCCCATCGAGAGCAACCGCGTCAAAGGGGGGCTGTGTTCGACGCTCGCAAGGGTGCGGACTGGCCAAAACATTTCCGGACACGAAAGATCCCAGGGGAGTCCAGAAGATGAAGGTTTTCACGACAGGCCAGGTCGCCAAAATCTGTAAAGTCGCTCCACGAACCGTGAGCAAGTGGTTCGACTCAGGGCGGCTCAAGGGTTACCGCATCCCAGGCAGCCAGGATCGCCGCATCCCGCGGGAGTATCTGATCAAGTTCCTCAAAGAGCACGGCATGCCGCTGGGCGACCTCGAGGACGAGGCGATGGCCAAGGTGCTGCTCGTCGGTCAGGATCAGCTGCTGATCGAGAATCTGAAAAAGCAACTGCCCGTCGAGCGGTCGTTCAAGATCCAGGTGGCCGCGAGCGGCTTCGAAGCCGGCATTCAGGCGGAGAGCTTCCATCCTGACTGCATCGTGGTCGACTACTCGATCGGCAGGATCGATGCCCAGCAGATCTGCCAGAATCTGCGGCGGAATCCCGAGTATGCCGACACGATCGTGATCGCTCTGCTGCCGGACGACGGTTCGCAGATCACGGTCGACCGGGCGCACGTCAACGAGAGCTTCAAGAAGCCCTTCGACGTGGCGCTGCTCGCCGAGCGGCTCCGCACGCTGATCGGCGCCCGCAAGGAACTTGTCTGAAGCAACTCGCGAAATCATCCGGTCCGCGGGGCCAGCTGTGGCCCCCGCGGGCCGGACGCGGGCGGGGTATGCTCTGAGGCATGAGCGACCCGCAGCACGGCATCCGGATGATCGACGTCGGCGGCAAACCGGTCACGGTGCGGACGGCCCGGGCCTCGGCGCGGCTGACGGCCGGGTCGGAAACGATCCGGCGGATCCGCGGGGGTGAGCTCGAGAAGGGTGACGCCGTCGCCACGGCCCGGATCGCCGGCATCATGGCGGCCAAGAAGACCAGCGAGTTCGTGCCGCTCTGCCATCCCCTGCCCCTCGAAGCAGTGGAGGTGGCGATCAGCTTTCCCGACGCCGTGACCGTCGCCATCGAGACGCGGGTTCGCACCACCGCCCGGACCGGCGTCGAGATGGAGGCGCTCACCGCCGCCACCGCGGCCGCGCTGGCAATCTACGACATGTGCAAGTCGATCGACCCCGACATGGCGGTCGAGCGGGTGCAGCTCGAGGAAAAGACGGGCGGGATCCACGGCGACTACCGCCGCTCGGCCGGCCCGTAAGAACCAGGTCGCGGATACCGTTTCCGCACTACCCGATCCGGTTGGCCTCGTTGAGGATCGGCTCGAGCTCGTCCACGAAATCGCGGACGTCCTTGAACTCCCGGTACACGCTCGCGAACCGCACATAGGCCACTTGGTCGAGATCCTTAAGCAGCTCCATCAGCCGCTCTCCGATCACGCGACTCGGCACATCCGATTCATACGCGCCGTAGAGTTCCGCCTCCAGCGACAGGACCACGCCCTCGATCTCGTCCTCGGTCACCGGCCGCTTCCAGCAAGCCTTGGCAAGCCCCCGCTTGATCTTGTCGCGATCGAAGGGATCGCGAACTCCCTCCTTCTTCACCACGGTCAGCAGTTGCCGCTCCACCCGCTCGTAGGTGGTGAACCGGCGGCGGCAGGCGAGGCACTCCCGGCGGCGGCGGATCGTCGCGCCGTCGTCGCCAGACCGGGAATCGATCACCCGGTCATTGTCGGAACGGCAGAAGGGACACCGCATGAAGACTCTCCCGGGCTGGTCGCCCCAGCATCGTAGAACCCGGTCTCTGAAACCGGCAAGAGCGGTCCGGCGCCGTCACGGCATCGTGCCGGCGGCATCGTCCTCGGCGATGTCGTTTGTCGGCTCGAAGTCGTCGCCCTCGTCAACCGCCGGCACCGTGTCGCCCCCGTTGCCCGCATCATCGCGAACGATCTTCCAGTCGCGCCGTTGCCGTGAACTCGGGATCTTCATCGCCTTGCGGTACTTCGTGACCGTGCGGCGGGCCACGGTGATGCCCCGCTTGCCGAGTTCGTCCACGAGATCGTCGTCGCTGTAGGGGGACTCCTTGGGCTCGCCATCGACGATCTCCTGGAGTTTCATCCGCACGGTGTCCCAGGCCACCTCCTCACCGTCGGCGCTGACGGTACCGCCGACGAAGAACTTCCTCAGCGAGTGGAGGCCGCGGGGAGTCTGCAGCCACTTGTCGTCAACGGCCCGGCTGACCGTCGTCACGTGCATCCCGATGCGGTCGGCGATCTGCTGCATCTTGAGCGGCTCGATCGCCTCGGGGCCTTCCAGCAAAAACCCCGTCTGGTGATCGACGATCGCCTGCGAGGTCTTGAGCAGGGTGCTGCGACGCTGCTCGATCGCGTCGATCAGCCACTGGGCGGCGTTGATCTTCCGCTTGATGTACTCGCGGGTCGTGGGGTCCGTGTCGGGCGACATCAGCATGTCGCGATAGAGCGGGCTGATCCGCAGGTTGGGCAGATCGATCTCCTCGAGCCGTACCTTCCAGGTGCCGTCGGGCATCTGATCGACATACACGTCGGGCTTCACCGGCACGACGATCGGCGTCGTGAAGATCGCCCCGGGCTTCGGCTTGAGCGAGTGGAGCTGGAGGCGAAGCTCCTCGATCTCCTCGATCGACAAGCGGGTCTTTCGTTGGATCAGGGGAAGCCGGTTGGCGGCCAGGTCTTCCAGATGGTCGCCCACCAGCCGCCGCAGATTTCGGGCATTCGGCATGTCGTGCCGGATCTGCAGCAGGAGGCACTCCTTCAAATCTCGTGCGGCCACCCCCGGCGGATCCATGTTCTGCACCACGGCCAGCGCCTTGTGCAGGTGGACCTCCTGCCCGGCAGGTCCGTCGGCGTCGACGAGTTCCTCGACCGGCATCGGCAGGTAGCCGTTGGCGTCGAGGTTGTAGATCACCTTGTCGGCGGCCAGCCGCTCGGCCTCGGTCAACTCATAGTTCGAGAGTTGCTGGTGGAGGTGGTCGCAGAGCGTCTCAGGCCGTTCGGCCATGTTGGCCATGACGTCCAGATAGCGGTCGCCCGCCTGCTCGATCTGCGATGCCGACGGACGGCTGCGGTCGTCATCGCTGTCGGGATACTCCGTGGCCCAATCATAGGCCCGCTCGAAGTCGGCCTGATTGGCATGGTCCTGGTCGACGATCAGGGGTTGCTCGTTGGCCGTCTTCTCGGCCGCCGTCGGTTCCACGTCGACCGCCAGACCCACGGACTCGACCGAAGCCGACTCCTGCCCCGCCTCCTCCATCTCCAGGGTCTCGTTGTTCTGGATCTCCTCCTCGATTCGCTCCTCGAGCGCCATCACGGGCAACTGCAGGATCTCCATCGACTGGATCATGCGGGGCGCAAGCACCTGCTTCTGCGCCATCCGCATTTCCTGGCCGAACGACATCCGCATGACAGCAATCCTCGTGCCGATTCTGCGACGTTTTCCGACGCCCCGAATCTGCCCTTAGAATACCGCTACGAAAGCGTCCGTGCGCAGGATTGGCACGAAATGTGCTGCACACCCCAAAAAGAGGCCGGCCCCCGCCCTCAGAACTTCCGCCGGCCGGCGAACGCGTCGACGAGCATTTCGCGGTTGGCCTGTTCGAGCGACGACCCGACCGTCAGTCCCCGCGCCAGCCGCGTGAGTTCCACGGGCAGGCCCTCCAACCGCTGGGCCACGACCAGCGCCGTCGCGTCTCCCTCCACATTCGGCGTGGTGCCGAGGATGACCTCGCGAAACTGCCCGTTGGCCACCCGGGCGGCCAGCGCATCGAGGGTCATGCCGTCGGCTCCCTTGCCCTCGAGGGGCGCGACCCGCCCCTACAGCACGTGATACAGACCTCGATAACTCCCCGCCTGCTCCAGCGCGAGCAGGTCGCGAACCTGTTCGACCACGCAGAGGAGCGAGCGGTCGCGTCGGGGATCGGCGCAGATGCCGCACTCGTCTCCCTCGGCGAGATTGAAACACACGCTGCACGGCCGCAGGTTGTCTTTGACCGCCCGAATCGCGTCGGCGAACTGGATCGCCTCGGCGCGGGGCATGTTGAGCACGTGATAGGCCAGTCGTTCGGCGGTACGACGGCCGATGCCCGGAAGATCGGCAAACGAATCAATGAGCCTCGAGATCGCGCCGCGTTTCTCAGCCATCGTCGTTCTCCCTGCCTGCCTCGGGGCTCCGCTCATCCGCCGATTCGTCGACTTCTCCGACGAGGGCGACTGTCGATGATGGCGTGGCCGGCTTGACGTCGCGGGGCCGCGCGGGCTCCACCTTGCGAATCGCCGCATCAAACACCGTCCGGGCATGGGCAACCAGCGGATGCTCGGTGGCCTCCCGCATCAGTGCGGCATGCGATGCCGCGGCGACCGGCCGGGACGGCTCCTCGCCGGCAGCAGGGCCGGCAGCGGAGGCCGCGGCGGCGAAGGCGACCGCATGCGATACCCGGCGGCCCGCCAGATCCTCCAGCGCCCGCGAGATCGAGGCTGAAACCTCCGGTCGCCGCAGAAAGGCCGCGGCCGTGGTGGCCTGGGCCGGCAGCAACACCTCGAGCACGTCGTCCCGCCAGGCCGCGGAGATCGCCTCGGCAGCACAGTCGCCCGCGAGCCCCTCGAGCACGCTGGCCGCCGCCTGCCACATCGCCTGCGGATCGGGCGGAATTGCGGGTAATGCCCGCGGTTCCGGAGCCGCCGCTGGCACGGCGTCCAGAGTCGATGCGCTCGGCGACGGCGGCCCCATGGGCCGAGCGGCCGGCGGCTCACCCCCGGGGGCGGTCACCTCGGTCGTTTTTTTTTGAGCCGCAGCCGGCGGGGGAGCCGGCGGTCGGGGCATGCTCGACCGGGGCGCTGCGGCCACCGGCGGCTGCGCCGGCCCCGCCGCTGCGGCGAGCCGATCGACGGCCGTGGCCAGAGCCTCGAGGTCCTCGAGCGTTGCCAGGCGGATCACGCCCATCTCCGCCAGCAGGCTTGCGTGACCGCTGGTTCGCATGCGTGACAACGACTGATCCAGAATCTGGAGCATGGCCAGCAGCGTCGCCGTGCCGAGCTGCCGGCCGATCGCGGCGAGGTCGACGCCGAGCCCCTGCGATTGGGTGAGCAGCACTGCATCACAGCCCACGCTCGCCAGCAGGCAGTCGCGGAGCGCCGCAAGCAGTTGTTCCAAAACGCCTCCGGGGTCGGCCCCGCCTTGAAGCGACGCGTCGAGCGCGGCGACCGCCCGGGCTGCGTCGCGCGAGGCGACCGCGGCGAGCAGCTCGCCGATCCGCTCCTCACGACCGGTGCCGATCAGGGCATGCACCTCGTCGATGCCGATTGCCCCCGAGGCCGAGCCGAGCAGCTGCTCCAGGAGCGACTGGCTGTCACGCATGCTGCCGGCAGCCCGCCGCGCGATCAGCGTCAGCGCCTCCGGCGAAACGTCGGCTCCCTCGGCCTCCACGATCTGCGCCAGCCGCCGCGCGATCGATGGCACGTCGACCGTGGTGAAGTCGAATCGCTGGCACCGCGAGAGGATCGTGATCGGGAGGCTCTCGGGCTCGGTCGTGCAGAGCACGAACTTCACGTGGGCAGGCGGTTCCTCCAGCGTCTTCAGCAGGGCGTTGAAGGCCTCCCGCGTCAGCATGTGCACTTCGTCGATGATGTAGATCTTGTAGCGGCCCCGCGCCGCTCGGACCGCGACGTTCTGCCGCAGCTGCCGCATCTCGTCGACGCCCCGATTGCTGGCGGCATCAATCTCGATCACGTCGACATCTTGACCAGCCACGATCGCCCGGCAGGAATCGCATTCATTGCACGGCTCGGCAGCAGGCCCCCGCTCGCACGACAGTGCCTTGGCGTAGATCCGGGCGGCGCTCGTCTTGCCGACGCCACGGGCACCGGTGAAGAGATACGCATGGCCGATCCGCCCCGACTCGATCGCTCCCGACAGGCCCCGGGCGACATGCTCCTGCCCCACGAGGTCGGCGAAGAGCTGCGGTCGATACCGCCGCGCGACGACCTGGTATCCGGCGGAAGCGGTCATCGTTGAGCGGTACCACGGGGCGGAGGCGAAGCCGGACGCCGATGAGAGGCCCACCGCACAAAGAGACGACTGCTTATGGCTGCTGCCGTTAAGCCCTGACCAGATTCGCAGATCCCCATCGCAGGGGCCTCTCATCGGCATCCGCACGACCCCTGATTTTTACGTCCCGCCGTCCAACTGGTCAAAGGTTGATACATTTCCGGCCATGGCAACGACCACGTCCCCCATGATGCAGCAGTTCGAGGCGGCGAAGGCCCGGTGCCCGGGGGCACTGGTGTTCTTCCGGATGGGCGACTTCTACGAGCTCTTTGGCGACGACGCCCGCACGGCCGCCGACCTGCTCGACCTCACGCTCACCAGCCGCGACAAGGGACCCGATGCCCTGCCGATGGCCGGCTTTCCGCACCACCAGCTCGATGCGCAGCTGATGAAGCTCGTGGCCGCCGGGCGTCATGTCGCGATCTGCGAACAGATCGACGGGCCAGCCTCGACCGATGGCAAGCCTGCCAAGGGGCTGATGCGCCGCGAGGTCACGCGGGTGGTCACGCCGGGCATCGCTGCCGACGAGATGCTCCTCGATCCGTCGCGGAGCAACTGGCTCGTCGCCATTCTGCCCCAGGGCGGCCGCGACGACACCGACGCGAAGGTGGGCCTCGCCTGGATCGACGTCGCCGCCGGCCGGTTCGAGGCGGCGGTGGTTGACCGCGACGACGTCGCCGATCACCTGCTGAGGCTCGACCCGTCGGAGTGCCTCTGCGGCGAGAAGCACCGCGGCACGGTCGCGGATCTCTTGTTGCCCTCGGGCGTGAGGCTGGTGACCACGCGTCCAGACTGGTGGTTCGAAGCCGCGTCAGCTGAGGCGGCCGTGGGGCGGGCGCTGGCGGGCCGTCGGCTCGAAGGGCTCGGCTTTGAGTTGCCCGCCGACGCTCCCGGCATCGCCGCCGCCGGCGGGATCGTGGCGTATTTGGAGCAGAACGAGCCGGCCGCGATCGCACGGATCGATACGCTTGCTGCCTGGCGGCCCGGTCGGCGGCTCGAGATCGACGAGGCCTCGCGGCGGAGCCTCGAACTCGTCCGCTCCGTGGCCACCGGCCGCCGCGACGGCTCGCTGGCGGGCGTGCTCGACCGCACGCGGTCGCCGATGGGGGCGCGGCTGCTCGGCGAGTGGCTCTCGGCGCCGCTCGTCGATCGGACCGCGATCGACGACCGCCTCGACGCCGTGGCAGCGCTCGTCTCCGATGCCTCGCTCGCCGGCCGGCTCGCCGAGAAGCTCACCGGCATCGGCGACCTCGAGCGGCTGGTGGGCCGCGTGATGACCGGCCGCGCCGGCCCACGCGACCTCGAGCGGATTGGCCGGGCCACGGCCATCCTTCCCGACGTCGTGGCCGCGCTCGGCGGCTCTGGCGGGCTGCTCGCCGACCTCCGCGACGGCCTCGATCCCTGCGTTGACATCGCATCCCGAACTGGCGCGGCGCTCCGCGAGGGCTGCCCTGCCTACGCCCGCGACGGCGGTTTCATCCGCGCCGGCTTCGACGCGGTGCTCGACGAACTCGTCGAGCTCGCCAGCGGCGGCAAGGCCTGGATCACCCGCTACCAGGCACAGGAGATCGAGCGGACGGGCATCGGCTCGCTCAAGGTGGGCTACAACCGCGTGTTCGGCTTCTTCCTGGAGATCGGCCGCGCCCACGCGGAAAAGGCGCCCCCCGAGTACATCCGCAAGCAGACGGTCAAGAACGCCGAGCGATACACGACTCCCGAGCTCGACGAGCGGCAGCGGCAGGTGCTCGGCGCGGAGGAAGAGGCCGTCCGCCGCGAGATCGGTCTGCTCGATGAGCTGCGGGCCTTCGTGGCCGGCGAGCGGAGCCGGCTCGATCGGGCGGCCGCCGTGCTCGCCGTGCTCGACGTGCTCCTTTCGTTCGCCGAGGTGGCCCGGGCCCGCGGCTGGGTGCGGCCGGACATCACCGCAGGGGGCGAGCTCGTGATCGATGCGGGCCGTCATCCGGTGCTCGAGGAACTCCTCCCGGCCGGCACGCTCGTCGCCAACGATCTCAGCCTCGCCGCCGGGGGTGGGGCCGCGCCGGCGATCCTGCTCGTCACCGGGCCCAACATGGGCGGCAAGAGCACGTTCATTCGCCAGGCGGCGCTGGTGGCCGTGATGGCCCAGGCCGGCAGCTTCGTGCCCGCGAAGCGGGCCTGCGTCGGTATCGTCGACCGGCTGTTTGCGCGGATCGGGGCCGGCGACGACCTCGCGCGGGGTGCCAGCACGTTTCTAGTGGAGATGGCGCAAACGGCGCGGATCCTCAATCGCGCCACGTCGAAGAGCCTCGTGATCCTCGACGAGGTGGGCCGCGGCACGAGCACCTACGACGGCCTGGCAATCGCGCAGGCCGTGGTCGAGCACCTGCAGGGCCGCGTCGGCTGCCGCACGCTGTTCGCCACCCACTACCTGCAGCTGGCGGCGCTCGAGCGGTTGCCCGGGGTCGCCAACGTGCAGGTGCTCGTGCAGCAGCATAAGGACCAGCTCGTGTTCCTCCATCAGGTCGTGCCGGGGGCAGCCGACAAGAGCTGGGGCGTGCACGTGGCCCGGCTGGCCGGCGTGCCGATCGACGTGATCGAACGGGCCCGCGACCTGCTCATCGGGTTTGAAGCCGAGGCCTCAGCCCCGGCGAAACCCCGCCGCAAGGCGACGCAGCAGGATCAGCTGTCGTTGTTTGAATAAATGGGGACGGGAGCGGGATAAACCGGGGACGGGAGCGAGTTTCGGATAACCGGGGACGGGAGCGAGTGTCGGCGGCCGAAACTCGCTCCCGTCCCCGG
>CAJBSQ010000322.1 GCA_903958265.1 uncultured Planctomycetaceae bacterium | reverse complement strand
TCATGGTGTTGCTCCCGTCGACTTTTCCACAGTTTTTTTCTCGGTGAACCATTCGTCGTGCCGCTCGACGGCCCGCTCGGGCGTCGCCCCGACGAGCCCTCTCGCGCCCCAGTCCTCGATCACGAAACTGGCGGCTACGATGCCTTGCTCGATGCTTCGGCCGACGTCGCCGTGGGTGACCAACCCCGCGAGGAAGCCGCCCGCGAAGGCGTCGCCGGCGCCGGTGGCATCCACGACCGTGCGGCTCCGGGATTGCCAGGCGCGGGAACGGTTCTCGTGCAGGTCGAGGAGCCGACCGCCGTTCGCCCCCCGCTTGAAGGCCACGTGCCGGAGTCGCGGGCCCGCGAGCGATGGAACGATCCCGTCGGCGTCGCCGGCGAGTCGCCACTCGTCTTCACTGACGAAAAAGAGATCGACGTGCGTGAGCACGTCCCGCCAGGCGGCGAGGGTGCCGTCGCGGACGAGTTCGAACGGATCGAGCGACACGATCCGGTTCACGCCGGCCGCGGGCGCGAGGCCGTGAGCCAGGTCGAGCTGCCGGGAGAGCGGCATCGGAGCCAGGTGGAAGCCGCGGGCCGCAGCGTAGGCCGTGGGGATGTCGGCGAGCGTCGGCGAGATGTCGCCATGCGTTGGGCAGTCGAGATGGTGCACCGTCCGCCGCACCGCCGGTTCGTAGAGCAGCCAGGCCCTGCCCCCGGTGCGGTCGAGGTGGCGAACGCCCGTGAGGTCGATCCCCCGGGCCGCGAGGGTGTCGAGGGCCTGCGGTGGGTAGTCGGTGCCGGCGACGGAGCAGATGCCGACCTTCACCCCCCAGAGCGCCGCCGCGAGCGCCGCATGGAGGACCGCGCCCCCGGGCTCCCCCATCAGCGTCTGGCCGTCGCGGAGCACGATGTCGTCGACGAGCAGGTTTCCGAGAAACACGATGTCGGGCGTGGCTGCAGTCATCGGCTCGTCCCGGTCGCGGCCCGAAACGCATCGGCCATCCGCTGCACGGCAACGGGGTCGAGCGGCATCCGCCAGTCGCCCCGCTGCTTCACCGACGAGCCCACGATCAGCCCATCGGCCGCGGCGAACGCTGCGACGTTGTCGGGCGTGATCCCGGAGCCAACGAACACGGGAATGCCGACCCCTCTGGTGACCGCCGTGACCTCGTCGGGGTCGGCAGCATGACCGGTGGACATGCCGGTGACGATCACGCCATCGGCGAGGGCGAACTCCGCAGCCTTCGCCGTCTCCACGATGTCGACGTCGGCGGTGATTGCGTGCGAGGAGTGTTTCTTCTTGATGTCGGCGAACACGCGGATGTGCTCAGCGCCGATCGCAGAGCGGTAGCGAAGGAGCGGCCCCGCGTCGGCCTCCACGAGTCCTTCGTCGGCGACGTGGGCAAACACAAAACCCTCGACGCGGACGAACGACCCGCCGCAGGCGACGGCGACGGCGATCGCCTCCTCGTTGGCGGCCGCGAGCACCTGCACGCCGAGCGGCAGCGGCACGGCCCGACAGACTTCCCGGCCGATCACGGCCATCGTCGCCACGACTTCGGGCCCCACCTGGGATCGCAGGTACGGCCGGTCGAACATGTTCTCGATCATCAACGCGTGGAACCCGGCGGCCCGATAGGTCTCGGCCTCGGTGACGGCCCGTTCGATGTGCAGGTCGATGCTCGGTTCGCCCCGGCGATGACCGGGGCTGCCGGGCAGCGGGCCAAGGTGGAGCATGCCGATCAGGGCCCGTGGCATGCCGAAGAGCGTGGGGATGGTTGGCTCGAGGTCCATGTGCAGTGGTGTACCAGACGGCCGGCACGAGCGGGAGCGGCGGTGGCGGCCGCCTGTCCGTGGACCGCGTGGCCGGTCCGGTCGCAGTTGCATCCGCGGCTCGATATCGACCACAGGCCGAGCGGTGACGGGTAAGCGGAGCTTTTCGCGGCCATCCGGCGCCGGTCAACCGCCGGATGCCAGGATCGCCTCGGCGACGGTCTTCCGCCCCAGCGGCTCCTTGCCTTCGAATGGTCCGTCGGCCGACCTGGCGGGCCACGTCTGCGGATCCGCATACTGCTCCTCGTCGCCGTACTGCCTCTGCAGCCGTGCGATCTCGGCCCTGAGTTCCGCGAACAGGCGAGCCACCTCGGGCGATGTCGCCTCGGCCTCGTCGTACAGGAGGTTGTGCTGCTCCGTCGGGTCTTTCACGAGGTCGTAGAGTTCCCAGGCGTCTTTCTTCCAGTAGTGGATCAGCTTGTGCGTCGTCGTGCGGACGCCGTAGTGGGCCCGCGTGTTGTGGTGGCCGGGGTCGTGGTAGTAGCGGTAGTACACGCTGCTCCGCCAGTCGGCTGGCCGCTCGCCGCGGAGCAGCGGGGCCATGCTCCGTCCCTGCATCGACTCGGGCACCGGGAGTCCTGCGAGGTCGAGAATCGTCGGGGCGAGGTCGATGTTGGCCACGAACTGCTCAGGCGTGGCACCAGCCGTGATCCCCGGCCCCCGGGCAAGGAGCGGCACGCGGAGCCCCGGTTCGTACATGAACCGCTTGTCGTAGAGACCGAGGTCGCCGAGGTACCAGCCGTTGTCGCTGGTGTAGATCACGATCGTGTCGTCGGCGAGCCCCTCGCGGTCGAGCCAGTCGAGCACCCTGCCGACCCCATCGTCCACGCCCTGCACGCAGGCGAGGTAATCCTGCATGAACCGCTGGTACTTCCAGCGGACCAGGTCTCTGCCTGTCAGCAGCGTGCCCTCCACCTCGACCTCCATCGGCTTCCCGCCCAGCCACCGCTGCCGCTCCTTCGGGACGAGATCGGCCGGCGGTTCGAGCTTGAGATCGCGGCGGGTGAGATCGCGGGCGATGGTCTGCTCGTTCTCGGGGAGCGCTGCTGGCCGCGTGGCATAGTCGTCGAAGAGCGTGGCGGGCTCCGGGATCACCGCCGTGGCGAACCGCTTGCGATTACCCTCGTCGGGCGTCCACTCGCGGTGGGGCGCCTTCTGGTGGAGCATCAGGAAAAATGGCCTGTCCTTCGGCCGCGTCGCGAGGAACTCGAGCCCCAGGTCGGTCGTGATCTCCGTGCAGTGCCCATCGATCGTGAGTGAGCCGCCAGGCACGAGGAACGTCGGGTCGCGGTAGGCACCCTGCCCGGGCAACACGGCCCAGCGGTCAAAGCCGGTGGGGTCACTGCCGAGGTGCCACTTGCCGATCATGCCGGTGTGGTAACCCCCCGCCTGCATCCGCTTGGCGAGGTGGTCTCGGCTGCCGTCGAACCGGTTGAACACCGGCACACCGTTTTTGTGGGAATACTGGCCGGTGAGCAGCGTGGCCCGGCTGGGCGTGCAGATCGAGTTGGTGACGAACGAGTTGAGAAAGCGTGCCCCGCCCGATGCCAGCCGATCGAGGTGGGGCGTCTGGTTGACCTGCGAGCCGTAACAGGAGAGGGCGTGCTGGGCATGGTCGTCGGTGAAGATGAACAGCACGTTGGGCCGCACCGGGGCGGCAACCGCGGCCGTCGTGAGAAGGCCCAGCATGATCGCGACGATGCGTGTCATCGAGAGTTCCAGTTTCGGGTGACGCAGCCAGCATGCAGCCTCCACTGGCCACACCAGGCTCCGGGGCGGGGCGAACGGGATCGCTGCGGCAGGATCGTCGAGGCTCGCCATCCTCGCCCCGATCCCTGTGGCTCGCTCGTCGAGCCGCCATGCCGGCTGGGGAACCAGCGTCATGGAACTCTCGCTTAGCATATCCGAGGAAGCTGCTCCCCGAGGGGACCGCGGCCTTCCTCCAACTGCCGCACCGTGCGGCGGATCCGTTTCAGGAGGTCGAGCGGCTCGAAGCCCGTGACCACGATCGTGTAGTCGCCGACGGCGATCTCCGGCAGGTAGGCGAGGCAGACGTCCTTCACCACACCGCGCCGGTCATGACGGCTTCACCCACACGATTCCCGTCGTGACCCGCAGCGGGAACGGCTCAAGCTGGCACTGCGGTGCCGACAGGCACTTCCCCGTATCGGCATTGAACCGGAAGCCATGCCAGGGGCAAGTGAGCGTGCCGGCCTCGGTGTCGCAGGTGCCCCGCTCGAGCGGCAGACCCACGTGAGCACAGGCGTTGCGGAAGGCCCGAAGTGCCCCCGTCACGCGGAGGACGAGGATCTTCACTCCACCCCCCTCGAACGCCACGGGTTTCTCAGCCGTGACCTCGTCGACTCTCGGGCCTGGGTACCACCCGCCGAAGTCACCGGGCAGTTGGATCTGGACGAGTTCCATTGGCGGCTCCGGCGGGGCGGGGAAAGGCAGCCTCCGGATGATACCGTGCATCGCGAGCAGGGAGCTTGCACGGCTCTCATGGGGCGGTCTCCGCGGGTTCCGGCCCGAGCTTCGCAAGCAGAGATCGG
>CAJBSQ010000321.1 GCA_903958265.1 uncultured Planctomycetaceae bacterium | reverse complement strand
GGCCTCGCCGCGTCGCAGGTGCTGTCGACGATTGGCGTCCTCGAAATGCGGCGAATCCTTCGCCGGCTCCCGGGGAGCCGTGTCGAGCGGGTGTGATCCGGCACGCACGTTGCGCTCCTCGAGCTGCCGGGGGTTGCTCGATTCATCACCACCGATTCCGCCGTCAGGCGGCGGCGGCAGCGATTCGGCTTCTCCATGCGAACGTCCCCGCGTATGATCCGCCTCATGGATACTGCACTCCACAACCGCTCTGCTACCATTCGGGCCCGACTGCTTCAGCTGCGGGACTCTCTTTGACTGGGTAGGACGCAAGCAGTCGGCCGCCAAGCTCGAAGGGGCGATGGGCGAGCCCGAGTTCTGGAACAACTCCGAGAAGGCCCAGGCGACCGTCGCAGAGCTGAAGGGGATCAACTCGATCCTTAAGCCTCTCGACGAGGCATTGGGCACCAGCGCCGACCTGGAGGCTCTGGAGGAACTCGCTCGGGAGGATGGGTCACTCGAGGCCGACCTCGCCACCGAAGCCGACCGGCTCGAGAAACTCGTCGATCATCTGGAGCTCACCTCGCTCCTCTCGGGGCCGCACGACTCCTGTGACGCCCTCGTGTCGATCCACGCCCGCGACGGTGGCACCGACGCCAACGACTGGGCGGAGATGCTCCTCCGAATGTATTCGGCGTGGGCCTCGAAACACGATTACACCGTCGAACTGCTCGACCGCCAGGACGACACCGTGGCCGGGATTCAGAGTGCCACCGTGGCGATCAAGGGCCCCTCGGCGTACGGCTACTTGAAGGGAGAGATGGGCATGCACCGGCTCGTCCGCATCAGCCCCTTCAATGCCGAAGGCAAGCGGCAGACGAGCTTTGCCGCGGTCGACGTCGCGCCGGAGATCGCCGACGACGACTCCGAGGTGGAGATCCGGGACGAAGACATCCGGGAAGATGTCTTCCGGGCCAGTGGCGCCGGTGGCCAGCACGTCAACAAGACCTCCAGCGCCATCCGGCTGACACACTTCCCGACCGGGATCGTCGTGCAGTGCCAGAGCGAACGCAGCCAGCACAAGAACAGGGCCACGGCAATCAAGATGCTTCGGGCTCGGATCGCACGGCTTCAGGAGGAAAAGCGGGAGGCGGAGCAGCTCGCCCGCTACAAGCTGCAGCCAAAAACCGGGTTTGGGTCCCAGATCCGCAACTACTTTCTCCACCCCGACCAGCGGGTCAAGGACCAGCGCACCGGCCACTACGTCGGCAGTTTCCAGAGCGTGCTGGACGGCAATCTTGACGGTTTCTTCGACGCCTACCTCCGCTGGAAGGCATCGGGATCTGCCCCCACGGCCGACGACGACTGAGCGTCGTGCTAGACCGTGGCCCCGGGGCGGGCTACAGTGCAGGATATCCCCGGCGGCTTACCAAGGAACTCCATGGCGGAAAAAGAACAGGCTCTCGAGGTTGAGGGCGTCGTCACTCAGGCCCTCGCCAACACGCGGTTTCGCGTGCAGATCGCGGGTGGTCACATCGTCAACGCCCACGTGGCGGGACGCATGCGGAAGAACTTCATCAGAATCGTCCCCGGCGACAAGGTGAAGGTCGAACTCTCGCCGTACGACCTCACCAAGGGTCGGATCACGTTCCGCGAGCGATAAGCCTGCGCGGCCAGAACACCCGCGGCGTGCCCTGGTCGGTGGCTCATCCTCGACCAGGAACGGTCAGGCAGTATCACTGGGCGGGTTGTTCTGGCTGACCATCGGCTGGCTTTTCCAGGAACTGCTTCAGGTCACCGAACGTCCGCAGCGGCTCCTTGCCGTCCCGCATTTCCTTCGTCAGCGGGGCCGGCGGCTTCTTCTTCGCACCGCTGGACTGGTAGACCCGCGGCGCCGGCTCGCGTGGCGGCCGCTGGTCTCGCTGCTGCCCGCGCTGGTGGGGTGGCCGCGGTGTCTTCTCTCCCCCGGGGCCCGTAGCCGGCGGCGACGATGCACGCGGCTCAGCTCGGCGGCTCTTCTGCTCCTTCTTCTGTTCCTTCTGTTCCCTGCGAGCCTCCTCCCGCCGCTGCTGCAACTCCCGTTCGGCAGGCGGGATCATCGTCAGGGCGACCCGTCGCCGTGCCTTGTCGAGTTCTAGAACCCAGACCGGCACGATCTGGCCAACGCTCACGACGTCGTGCGGGTCGCGAACAAACTGGCTGGAGAGTTGACTGATGTGCACCAGCCCGCTGTCGTGCATCCCGATGTCAACGAAGGCTCCGAAGTCGACAACGTTGAGCACCGAGCCGAGCAGTTCCATGCCGACGGCCAGATCCTCGAGCTTGAGAACCCCCTTCTTGAAGAACGGCTTCGGCAGATCCTCGCGGGGATCGCGTCCCGGACGGGCAAGCTGTTCGAGAATGTCGGCCAGCAGCAGCCGCCCCACGCCAAGTTCATGCGCGAAGACTGTCAGATCGACGCCGGCTGCCTTCTCGGCCAGGGCTTCGGCCGGCGAACGGCTCGCCAGATCGGTGGGGCTGCCGCCCAGTTTCGCCAGCACCTGCTCCGCGACCGCGTAGCTCTCGGGATGGATCCAGGTGGCATCGAGTGGATTGGTACCGCCAGGGATCTTCAGGAAGCCGACCGACTGGACATACGCCGCATCGCCGAACCCGGGCACCTCGAGGAACTGCTGCCGTGAGGTGAATGGGCCGTTTTTCGTCCGCCAGTCGTGGAAGTTTTTGGCCGTGGTCTGGTTGAAGCCCGACACCCGCCGCAGGAGCGCGGGGCTCGCGGTGTTGACGTCGACCCCGACATAGTTGACGCAGCTCTCCACGACCTGCTCGAGCGAGGCGTGGAGATGACGCGCCTTGACGTCGTGCTGGTAGAGGCCCACGCCGATGTTCGCTGGCTCGATCTTCACCAACTCCGAGAGCGGATCCTGCAGCCGGCGGCCGATCGAAATCGCCCCGCGGATCGAGGCCTCGTGGCCCGGCAACTCCTCGCGGCCGTAGACGCTCGTCGAGTAGACACTGGCGCCGGCCTCATTGACGATCGCGTAGCCGACGTCGAGATCCTGGAGCTCGCCCGCCACGAGTTCGGCCACGAGCGTCTCGGTCTCGCGACCGGCCGTGCCGTTACCGATGGCGATCACGGAGCAGCCGTGGGTGCGGGCGAGTTCCACGATCTTCTTCGCCGCCGCCGCCCGCTTCTCATCCTTGCCGACAACGTGCAAGACGGCGTGTCCGAGCGGCGTGCCGCACTCGTCGATTGCCACCGCCTTGCAGCCGCTCTTGAAGCCGGGGTCGAGGGCCAGCACCCTCCGACCCGGCACGGGAGACTGGAGCAGCAGATTTCGCAGGTTCCGTGCGAACACCTGCACGGCGTGTGACTCGCAGACATCCGTCATCTCCCGGCGAATCTCGCGTTCCAGGCCCGGCAGGATCAGCCGGGCGAGGGCATCGCGGGCGCAGGCCCGGAGAAACTCTGCGTGCGGATGCCCCGCCGGCACGAGCATCTCTTCGGCCACCGCCTGCAGTTCGTCCGCAGGCCCCTCGATCCGCACCTTCAGCAGGCGGGCCCGCTCCCCGCGGTTGATCGCCAGGAGCCGGTGCGGGGGCACCCGCTGGATGTGCTCGCTGAAGTCGAAGTAGTCGCGGTAGTGCTTCTCATCCTTGGACAGCGCCTTGCCCTCGCTCTCGACCCGCTGGCTCTTGAGGTGCCCAGCCCGGTAGAGAAACTCCCTGAGCCGCTGCCGCACGTCCGCTCGCTCGCTGAACTCGTGGGCGATGATGTGCCCGACACCCAAGAGCACGTCCGCAACGGCCGCCACCTGGGCGTCGGCATCGACGAAATCGGCGGCCCGCACATCGAGATCCGCCGCTGCCGTTTCGGCCGCCAGAATCTCGCGGGCCAGCGGCTCGAGCTTCCGTTGCCGGGCCACCTCGGCGAGCGAGAGCTTCCGCGGCTTGAAGGGAAGGTAGAGATCCTCGAGCTGCTTGGGGCTCTCCGCCGCGGTGATCGTGGCCTCCAGGCTGGCCGTGAGCCTGCCCTGCCCTTGGATGGTCCGCAGGATGGTCTGCTTGCGGTCGGCGAGTTGTCGGGCGCGGGCCACGGCCTCGGCGATCTGGCGAACCGCCTCCTCGTCGAGGCCGCCCGTCTGATCACGGCGATACCGCGTGATGAACGGCACGGTGTTGCCACCGTCGAGCAGTTCGACCGTCGACTGCACGGCGGCGACCGGAAGCCCGAGCCGCTGGGCTATCAGTCCGAGGTCGATGACAGCAGTGATCGCCGTGGATCCCATCCGACTCGCAAACCACGGACGCCGAAAGGCGCCCGGGCCGCACAACTCTCCTCCGCGATCCGTTCCGCCCGCGCAGGCACGGGAGCGGAGACGGGAATCTGGAAAACCTCACGAATCTAGGGCACTCGCGCGACCGATGTCAAACAGCCTTACCCCGCCCTTCCCTGCGGCCCTCCCAGCCTGCCGAACTTGCCCTGTCTCCGGGGTATCTGCCTGACCTTGACCCCTGGTCTCCGTCTCACCTATTCCCCGCACAACGCGACCCGAAGGTCACCCGGGTGTCCCGTCGGACTCGGATCGCGGAAACGCCCGGAATCCACTGGAGCGACCTGCACGATCGTGACGATCAGGAAGCGTGGGACGGACGAGCCGATGACGGCTCTCGCTTCCCGCCCTTCCACCAGCGCAGGCCCCGACGGAGTTCGCCCCCATGATTCGCCGCAGTACCGAATCCGCCCCGACCGAGAGCCCCCGTAGCGACTCCGACCTGCTGCCCGCGGTGCCGCTCCTCGCCCTCGACCGTCAGTATGACGTGCTCCGGGAAGCGATCCGCGAGGCGATCAACCGGGTCTGTGACTCGGGCCGGTTCGTCCTCGGTCCGGACGTCGCCGAACTCGAAGCCGAACTCGCCACAGCCCTCGACGTGCCCCACGTGATCTCGTGCGCCTCAGGCAGCGACGCCCTGCTGCTCGCGCTGATGGCGCTCGACGTCGGTGCCGGCGACGAGGTGATCGTGCCAAGCTACACGTTCTTCGCCACGGCCAGCGCCGTTACCCGCCTCGGCGCCGTGCCGATCTTCGCCGACATCGACCCGGCGACCTACCTGGTCGATCCTCGAGACATCGAGCGAAAGATCAGCCCCAAGACCAAGGCTATCGTGCCCGTCCACCTCTTCGGCCGCACGGCCGACATGGACGCGATCAAGCCGATCGCCGACCGGGCCGGGCTGCCAATCGTCGAAGACGCCGCCCAGTCGATCCTTTCGACCTGGCACGGCCAGTGCTCGGGTCGCCTGGGTGACGTGGGCTGCTTCAGCTTCTATCCGACCAAGAACCTCGGCGGCGCCGGTGACGGTGGATTCCTGACGACCACCCGCGACGACATCGCCAAGGCACTGCGCCTGCTGCGCGTGCACGGCATGGAGCCGCGGTACTATCACGAGGTGATCGGCATCAACAGCCGCCTCGATTCGATCCAGGCGGCAGTCCTCCGCGTGAAGCTTCCGCACCTCGACGCCTGGACGACGGCCCGGCAGGTCAACGCCGCCCGCTACCGTGAGATCTTCGGCGAGTACGACCTCGCTGACCGCGTCGCCGTACCCGGCGATGAGAGCCGCGGCCGCCACGTCTGGAATCAGTTCGTGATCCGGGTGCTCGACGACAGCCGCGATCAGCTCCGGGCCCATCTCGCCAAGCGGGGCGTGGGCACGGAGATCTACTATCCTGTTCCGCTCCACCTGCAGAAGTGCTTTTTGCACCTGGGCTGGGCCAAGGGCGACCTTCCCGAGACCGAGCGGGCCGCGGAGCAGACACTCGCGCTGCCGATCTTCCCTGAGTTGGAGTCCGCCGAGCAGCGGACGGTCGTGGCGCGGATCGCCGAGTTCTACAACGCGGCCAAGCTGTCTCGCCTCCAGGAGGAGGCCCCGGCGGCAGCCCTGCCGCCGCCGCACTTCCTGCGGCGGGCCGTCGGCAAGGCCGACGACGTGCGGTGCTGATCCAGCGGCTCTTTCGCACCCGCCCGACCGCATCCGCCCTGCGTTCGACCCGTGCGGTGGTGAGCGCTGAAGCACCGCATGCGAGGGGGTCTTTCGGCGTGGGTGCGGGTGGCCGTGATTGCAGGTAGGATTCCGGACAAAGACCGTCCCCATCCACCTCGATCATTCTTCCCGACATGGCCACGAAGTCGAAACGTCCTCCGAAGGCTGCCGGCACGCTGCCGGCAGTCGACCTCAAGACCCTCCGACTGATCGTCGGACTCGCCGACGAGGTGGCGGCCGCCGCGGAGAAGTATCGAGATCCGCACCTCGACATTCCAACCCGCAGTCTCTCGAATGTCCGCTTCAATAAGTCGCGGAAGATCATCGAGATGGGGGGGCAGACCAACCGTCGTCAGCTCTTCAACCTCTCCCAGGCCAAGAGCTACATGCAGACGCTGCTCGTGGCTACCGGCTGCAAGCAACTGCTCGAACAGCAGAAGACCACCAGCATCCGAGGACTGTACTACCTCCTCAAGCACACGATCGAGGGCACCCGCGAGGAAACCTTCGCCACGCAGGAGGAGTGCGACCCGATCATCGAGGATCTCGAGGTCACGCTCGAGAGCCTCCGCGAAGAACTCCACGTCTATGCCAGCAACCGCGGCGGCATGGTGGGGCCGATCACGCTCATCGACTCGGGCGACGAGATCGACTGCTCCCGCATGGGATCGGGCGGCTACTCGATCCCATCGATCGTCGAGGCCGATATCGTGAAGTTCAAGTCGTGCGATGCGAAGTTCATCCTGCACGTCGAGAAAGACACGGTCTGGCGGCGGTTCAACGAAGACAAGTTCTGGCGAAAGCACTCCTGCCTGCTCACGCACGGCGGCGGCCAGCCCCCCCGGGGCGTGCGGCGAATGCTCTACCGCCTGCACAACGAACTCAAACTGCCCGTCTATTGCCTGCTCGACAACGATCCCTGGGGCTACTACATCTACTCGGTGCTCAAGCAGGGCTCGATCAATCTCGCCTACGAATCGAAGCGGATGGCGATCCCTGAGGCCCGTTTTCTCGGCATCCGGTCGCTCGACTACCAGCGGTGCAAGCTCAACCCGAGCGTGCAGATTCAGCTCAACGACACCGACATCAAGCGGGCCAAGCAGATCGCCGCCTACCCCTGGTTCGCCGGCAAGAAGGCGTGGCAGAAGGAGATCGCAACGATGCTCTCCAACGGCTTCAAGCTCGAGGTGGAGTCGCTGATCTCGAAAGACATCAGCTACGTCACCGAGACCTACACGCCGGAGCGGCTGGCTGCGGGCGACTGGCTGGACTGAAGACCCGCCGCCTGCATGTCGGGGTGCTACGCCTCTTCGCGAAGCATCGGGGGCGGCTCGTCGAGTTCCTCGAGCTCCGGCGGGAGCTGCAGTTGCCGCATCGTCTCGTCGGTCTTCCGCATCCCCTCAGCCACCTCGTCCACCCGCTGGGCGATGTCGGTGACATCCCGCTTGGCAACCGAACTCTCCGCCAGCGCGGCGATCTTCGCCTCCAGCCGCTCGATCTCGGCGGCCACGAGGTCGAGCTTACGACGGGCCTCGTCGATGTTATCGAGGCGTTCCCGGCTGGTCTTGAGATGGTCCTCGAGGGTCGCCCGCATCTGGGCCGAGCCCGCGTCGTCTGGCGGCAGCTTCGCCAGCCGCCGCTCCAGATCGGCGATCCGCGTCCGGATCGCGCCATCGTCGGTGTGGTCGAGGAAATCGGACAGCGTCGAGGCACCCCAGATCATCCGCAGGTAGCCCCAGAGCAGCCGGTCGAGCGATTCGAGGGCGGTCTTATCGGGTCCGCTGCCGTCGGGTCCGCGGATACTGCCGCCGAGTTCCACGAGCCTCGAGCAGTGTTCACGGAGCTGGTCGAATCGCTTGAGCAGTTGGGGCGGCAGCTTGCTGCGGATCCGCTCGTAGGCCTCGCGGGCCCCGACCGCCTCGGCCGCCCGCCGCGACTTCGCCTCCTGTGCGTCGACGGCGCTGCGAAAGCGGTCGTTGGCCAGCATGCTCGCCAGGTAGAAAACCTCCCCGGCCAGCACCAGCGGCAGGAGGATCCCGGGAAAGCCCGAAAGGAACGCCGCCGCCACGCCCCCGCCGAACAGCAGCAGGTTCCACCTCGCCGTGAATGCGGCCTTCAGGTACGACATAAAAAGGTGCCTGCCACCACATCTGGGGAATCGAGAGAATCCGGGAACGTTCGCGCTGCCTATCTTGCCTAGATTTGGTGGCTGACACCATTTTTATGCTTTGCGGCTGCCTCGACCTGCTCGATGCGGGCATGGATCGCGTTGACCTGCTCGTGAAACCACGGCTCCGACTGGACTCCACGGGCCGGACCTGCGGCGGCCGGCATCCGGATCTCCTCGGCAATCCGTCCCGGCGTCGTGGCCATCACGAACACGCGGTCACCGAGATACACGGCCTCCTCGACCGAATGCGTCACGAACAGCACCGTCGCCTGCACTTCCCGCCAGAGCTTCACGAGCAGGTCCTGCATGTCGAGCCGGGTCGCCGGGTCGAGGGCGCCGAACGGCTCGTCCATGAGGATCACCCGCGGCCGGAGGATGAGCGTGCGGGCGATCGCCACCCGCTGCCGCATCCCGCCGGAGAGTTCGTGCGGATACTTGGCCCTGTCCCGCCGGGGATCCAGGCCGACCTTCGCGATCCACTCGAGCCCCTCTGACTCGCGTTCCTGCCGGGACACGCCCCGGCATTCGAGTCCGAAGACGACGTTGTCGAGCACCGTGCGGTTGTCGAAGCTCGTGTAGTCCTGAAACACCATGCCCCGGTCAGCCCCCGGTCCGACGATCTCCCGCCCGAGCACGGTCACGGTGCCACTCGTCGGCGGATGCTGCGGCTCGAGGCCGGCCACGAGCCTGAGCACCGTGCTCTTCCCGCAGCCCGACGGTCCCAAAAACGACGAGATCTCGCCGTGGTCGGCGATGTCAGGGATCGTCAGCGTCACGTCGGAGATCGCCACGTACTCCCGTGGAGTTCCCTGCCCGTAGATCTTGGTGACGTTTTTCAGTTCGACCGCGGCGGGGCGAATGGGATGATCGACGCTCGCCCGAGCCTCCGTGGACGCAGCCTGGGGATCGCTCATCGCGTGGCCTCCGGCCCAACCGACCGTCCGTGGATCAGGCCACGGACGATCCTCGGCAGCAGGCCGCGGCCTCCGTAGCGGTGCGGGAAGAGGTCGCACTGTAGCCACCAGAGGAAACGATCGATCCCGTAGGCCACCAGCGGGATCACGACCAGCACGATCAGGATCGGCTCCCGCTCCCCCCGCCGCTGCGACACGTTGATCAGGTCGCCGAGGCCGCCGGTATCACCGCCGAGTTTCACCGTCTCTGCGAGCATCACGTAGCCGAAGGCGATGCCGAACAGCAGCCGCAGCGAGTTGAAGATCGCCGGGGCCGCCAGGGGCACGAGCACCTTGAGAATGATCTGCAGCCGGGAGGCGCCCAGCGTGAGCGCCGTATCCACGTAGCGCTGCGGCACCTCGAGCACGGCTGCCGTGGTGTCGCTCACCACGAAGGCCACGCTGGCGATGAACAGGAACATCATTTTCTGAAACTCGCCGATCCCGAAGAAGAAAAATGTCAGCGGAATGAGCGCCGCCACCGGGATGTTGCGGCCGAAGATCGTGAGCGGGGCCACGAACGACCGCACGGCCGGAAAGCAGGCGGCGAGCACCCCGAGCGGCACGCCCACCAACCCGCTGAGGCCAAACCCCAGGCAGACCCGCCGCAGGGTCACCAGCGCGTTGGCGACGAGCCGCCGCTCTCCGAACACGCCCGGCACGGCCGCCGCCGTCTCCCCAGGACTCGGCAGGGTGGCCGGGCTGATGAACCGGCTTTCAGCCTCACCGGACGTGGCCAAGAACCACACCGCCAGCACGCAGGCCAGGCAGGTCACGCCCCAGAACATCACCGTAGCGACGGCCGCCTCACCCCGCAGCGGCTTGGCGGGCAGGGACACCGGCGGGCTGGCGAAGGTCGAGGGGTCGGATGGCGTCGTCATTCCTGTTCCGCGGCATAGACCTTGATCTCAACGCGACGGTTGAGCGCGTGGTTGTCGGGATGGTCGTCGTCTGCCGGCCGATCCCAGCCCAGGCCATCCACCGCGAACCGGCCATCATCAAACTTGAACTGCTCGACGATCGCGTCTTTCACGGCCCGCGCCCGCTCCAGCGACAGTTCCCGCACCATCGCCGCCGGCACCGCTCCCCTCATCGAGCCGTCGGTATGCCCCTCGACCACGATCCGCGCGTTGCCAAACTGCTTGGCGAGCGTCCCCACCTCGTCGAGAACGAGGTCGATGCGGGCGTCGTACGGCTCCTCCACGTCCTTGCCGTCGATTCGACGGATCACCTTCTTCCGCAGCTCCGCGCTGTTGGGAAAGAAGTGGATCACGATGGTGTTGGTGAGGATCTCCTCGTTCTCGGCCCGGATCTGCTGGACGGTTTTGGGGGGCAGGCTGAGGACGTATTCGTCTTTGGTGTCGGCATACCGCGGCTCCTTACCGAGCTGCTGAATCACCGAGAAATCCATCACCTGATCGAACGGCACCGGGTTGTTGGCGATGGCGCCGATCCGCCGGTAGAGCATGTAGGCCTGCTTCCAGATCCGCTCGAAGTTCGCGGGATTATTGCGATTGAGGAAGAACTGGTAGTTCTCCGCCCAGTTGGTGCTGTGGGCGTCGCCGAGCATCGAGAGCGCGTCGGCCGCCGGGATCGTGTAGCCGTCGGCCATCAACTGGGCCACCTCCTTGCGGGCGTTCTCCGACTTCAGCTCGTCCATGGCGTCGAAGATTCCCCGGACGATCGCCTCGATCTTGTCGGGGTGATCCTTGGCGAAGTCGGCCCGCGCAAACCAGACGTCGGCGATCAGCCGGTTGGCGGTCTGCGTGGTGACGAGCATCCGGTTGCCCTTGGCGTCGGCGAGGTTGTAAATGTCGGGGGCCCATGAGACGCAGCCGGCGATGCTCTTGTCGCGGTTGAAGGCCGCCGCCGCCTCGAAGGCGGTCGTGACGTAGACCATCTCCACGTCGGCCGGCTGCAGTCCGCCGGCAACGAGCATGTTGAGCGCGAAGAACTGGCTCGGTGAGTTC
>CAJBSQ010000320.1 GCA_903958265.1 uncultured Planctomycetaceae bacterium | reverse complement strand
TCCAACTCTGCTGGGATGTGGTCGTGGTGCCGCTTCCCCCGAGGAATATCGAAACAGACTGAGCCGCCGCATCCCGTGGCGTCGACCAGATGGCAGCCGTTGCGGCGACGACCACGAGTGCACGAGACGCCCAGCGGCTCATTGGATCATCCTTATCATGCCACTTGGTCCCCCTCGCATGTTCCATGCGTTGACGGGGCACCGTCACGACAGGCTCCGCCAAACCCTTCGTCGGCGGAAAGTATGCTCGCGTGCGGGTTGTTTTACAAGCAGCGACCCATCCCTCACTTTCCGGTGGGCAGGCGACGACCGACGGGGCCTCCCTGCGGCGAGGGAGATGTGGCCGACGCGAGTCCCGGCACCCGAGGGTCGCTGGCACCGCTGAATGTTCCGTCGGCGGAGCGGCGGATCATCTGGGTGGCCCCGAAAGTTTTCTCCTCGTGAACGACGTGGCCGCGCGACCGCAGGGCGAGGGCGAGATCGATCCCGGTCGCCGTTTCCAGCCGAACGCTGTCGGGCTTCCATTGGTGATGAAACCGCGGCTGAGCCAGGGCCGCCGCAGGAGGCAAGCCGTGGTCGAGAGAGTGGAGAAGTCCGAGCAGAACCTGCGTGATGATGGTCGGGCCCCCGGCTGCTCCGATGCTCATGACCGGTTCACCGTCGGCGTCAAGCACGATCGTCGGACTCATGCTAGACAACGGCCGTTTGCCCGGAGCGACGCAGTTGGCCTCTCCGCCCACCAGGCCGAAATGGTTGGGCACTCCGGGTGCGCAAGCGAAGTCGTCCATTTCGTTGTTGAGGAGCACCCCGGTTCCCGGCACCACGACCTTCGACCCGAAAGCGGTGTTAATTGTGGCGGTGATGCTTGCCCAGTTACCCTCCGCGTCGGCCGCGGCGAAGTGGGTAGTGTGCTTGTGGAAGTGATCGGTCTGCCAGTCCGGCGGTTGACCGTGCTGCGGGACCGGAGTGGCCTTTGTCGGATCGATCCGCGCCGCGAGTTCACCGGCATAATCGGCTGAAACCAGCCCGGTCGGGACGTCGACGAAAGCCGGATCGCCGAGCCAGTGGGCGCGGTCGGCGAACGCCAGTTTCATCGTCTCGATCACGCGATGGGCAAAGTCCGCGGAACCGGGACGCAGATCCGCTGCGGGCAGGGCTTCGAGGATGTTCAGCATTTGCGCGATATGGACGCCGCCCGAACTTGGCGGAGGGAACCCGACGATTGTCCATTGCCGGTAGCGGGACAAAAGCGGTTCGCGCTCGACCGGCTTGTAGCTGCCAAAGTCACCGGCCGTAAGCACCCCGCCCTCCCGCGCCATGAAGGCGGCGGTTTCGGTGGCGAACGGGCCGCCGTAAAACGCCTTCGGTCCTTCCTTCGCCAACGCGCGGTAGGTGCGAGCCAGGTCGTGCTGGACCAGCACGTGGCCCTCGGGCCAGGGCGAGCCGTCTGGTTGCAGGAATACCGCTCGTGAGGCCGGGAAGGAGGCGAGATCGGCGGCGGTCGCCTTGAGCTTGCGAGCATAGACCACGTCGATCGGAAAACCTTCCTCGGCATGGCGGATGCCGGCTGCACACGCGGCGGCAAACGGCAGTCGACCGAATCGCTCCACCGCATGCGCGTAGGCGGCCACCGCCCCGGGCACGCCGCTGGCCAGCGGGCCGGTGCGGCTCAGGGCGTCGACGGCCTTGCCGTCGCGCAGAAACATGTCGCGGGTCGCAGCGGCTGGCGCTGTCTCGCGGCCGTCGATGCACACGAGCCTGCCGTCGGCGAGGTGGAGCAGGATAAAGCATCCTCCGCCGATTCCGGAGTTATGCCCGTCGACCACGCCGAGCGTGAGCCCGGCGGCGACGGCGGCATCCACGGCGTTGCCGCCACGGGCGAGAGCATCAAGGGCAGCCTGCGTGGCCAGCGGATGCACCGTGGCAGCGTATCCGTCAACGGCCATGGCAGCGGGGAGGTCGGCAGCGGCGGCTACGATGCATGAGGCAAGGAAAGCGCCGGCGTGGACCGCCGTTTGTCGACGAGGTTGGCAGCCGTCTCGAATGGTCGCGGCGGTGAATGCCGGTACTCCAGTCATCATCAAACGGATCCTGTCGTGCGTCTGTCGACCGTGGCCTGGCGTATCTCTCTGGAGGATACCGTCGCGATCCCCGTTCGCACCACCGGGGAGCGGGTCTACCGATCATCCAATCGCTTCCACACCGTTGGAAGATTCTCCGAAACGAGCCGGCGGCTCGATTCCGGAAGCGATCGACGGGTCATCGGCACGACGACGGTATCCTCGGTGAACTGTCCGGGCTGACGGCTGTATTTGTAAGCGTCGCGCAGGCTGCCGTCGGCGTTGAGCCTCTCGGCGGGGCTGGTCGGCGCTGCGACCGAGAGGAAAAGTCGATCGCGGGCCTCGGGGGAGGCTTCGCCCCGCCGCCGTAGTTTCCCCGCCGCGAGTTCGCGAAACAGTTGCCGCGCCGTCCACTGTGCGGGGTCCACGTAGTGGCGCACCGGAGCGATGCAAGACGCGAGGGTCGGATCCTCCCGCAGGGCGGCGAAGGCCGCATCGATCTCGCCTTCGACGAGGGGGAAGTGAGTGCAACCGAGCACGATGGTGGTAAGCGGGTTCCCCTCCGCACCCTGCTGCGAAGCCCGGTGGGAATCGACGAGACATCGCACGTCGGCTGCCACCTGCTCAGCAATGGTCGCCGGCCGCGAGGGATCGCCCTCGATCACCGCGGCGAGATCGGCACTTCCCTGCTGGGTGATGGTCGCGACCCGACGTCCCGCCAGGCCGAGCGTGCCCTGGATGGTGCGCGGATAGACGCCGCTGTCGCACGTGCCGACCGTGGCGAGCACGCCAATCGCTCCGGGGTGGCCGGTTTCGAGCACACCGCGGGCTCCGGCCTCGACGACGCCGACGACGAGGACGGGCAGATTCCAGCGATTCACCGCCGCCCGGAGGTCGTCCAGGCCGTACGCCGTCGCCGTGTTGCAGGCGATGACGATCGCCTTCACGGGCGGCTTGTCGTGGCGGATGACGCCCTCCTCCCGGTACCGGTTCCCGAGAAGAAAAATCGCATCCTTGAAGATCAACTCGCGGAGAAAGTCGCGTCTGCCGGCCTTCGCGTAGTTGCCGTAGGGCATGTTGGCCTGGTCGCCGAGGTAGATGAAACGCTCGTCGTGAAAATCGGCTCGGCCGTCGGGCCCGGGCGTCAGGGTGTCGTTGTGAAAGTCGTCGAGCGTGAGGAGCGCCTCGAGGACAGTGAGGCCACCGATGCCCGAATCGAAGACGCCGATGGGGAGCGACGAGAGATCGCCCGCGTATCTCGTGCGGTCGAAGCTGAAAGCCTCCAGGCCGTCTGGGTGGCTCGCGAGATGCGCGTCGACCGCAGAGACGAGGGCGTCCTCAGCTCCGGCCGTCGAGGTGGCGATCAGGACCGCGACCAGGGGCATGAAGCGAGCGATGATCCTGGTCACGTTGAGCACCGTGTTGTGTGTTTGGGACCGGCATCTTACTGTACTGCTTGTATTCGCCCTTGCAGCGCTGAGGTCTCGGTCGTCGGAGCGTGCTTCCCCATGAACGAGCATCATCACGCCACGCCGCTCAGCACCAACCAGCATCTGCTGCGGTGGGTCGAAAAAATGGCGGACCTCTGCGAGCCGGATGCGATCCACTGGATCGACGGCTCAGAAGAGGAGTACGACCGACTCTGTGCCCAGATGGTCGCCAGCGGCTCCTTCATCAAGCTCAATCAGAAAACGTGG
>CAJBSQ010000319.1 GCA_903958265.1 uncultured Planctomycetaceae bacterium | reverse complement strand
CCCGCCAGGCCTGCCGGCCGGACGTGGTCGTCCGGTACGCGGATCGGTAAATGGAACTGGAAGACCGGCAGAAGTGACCCACTTTTCCAGTGCGATGCGCCGGGCGTGCCTCGCGGCCCGGTGCTGATGGGCGACATCCTCGGCGACTGGCGGGAAGAGATGCTGCTGGTCGCGCCGGGCGGCAAGTCGCTGCGGCTCTACACGACCACGATTCCGACCACGCATCGCTTGGTAACCTTGCTGCACGACGTTCAGTACCGCATCGGCCTGGCGTGGCAGAACGTGGTCTACAACAAGCCGCCACATCCGAGCTTCTATCTCGGCGATGGCATGACACCGCCCCCTCGGCCCGCGATCCGTGTGGTGGGTGACGGCGCTGCGGCAGCCGCTCGCTGAACTCGTCCTCTCTTTCCAAGTGTCGGGGGCGCCTGAAAGTGGGCCTATTGGCGGATCTGCCAATAGGCCCCGTCGAGGAACTTCCCGGGATGGTGTGGGATTCCGTGTCAGCAGCGGCCTGAACTGCCTCTGCCTGCAAATCACGGGTACGATTCCCGTATGGGGACCATCAGACCGCGTGCGGGGTGGGCAGACCACCATCGTCGGCGAGGCCACCTCCGTGCCGGTGAGCCACTCGAGCCGCGGCGGCTCCTGAGCACGACCACGCTCTATCCCGTGGCCGATACCTTCACGCGGTCGGCCGCCACTGCTGGAACGGCCCAGACGCTCGAGGTTCGCGACAACCATGGCGCAGGCGGCGACGTCATGGCGTACCTCCGGTTCGACCTGGCGGGGATCGACCTGACGGGCCTGACCAATGCCACCTTGACGCTCCAGAAGATCGGCGGCGACACGATCATCATGGAGCGGTTCGACGTGTTCGGCCTGGCGAACATGTCCGGCAACACCCCTCAGAACTGGAGCGAGGCCACGCTGGCCACCACTGGACTCGGAGCCGAGTACACCTCCACGGCCGGCAACTTTGTCGACCTGACGCGGGTGGTCAATCTCAGCAGCGAAGGGAGAAGCGGCGCGAATGTGATCGAGCAGGTGAGCAATAGCGGTTCGCCGCAGCACCTCTCAGGCGTCGACCTCGTGGCGTTTCTCCGCGACCGCAAGGCCGACGGTGGTCTGGCGACCTTCATCTCGGTGGTCGACGCCGGCGCCAGCCGAGGCTGGAGCTACGGCTCGCGGGAGCATGCGAACGTCGCCCTCCGGCCCACGCTGCGGCTCGAGTACGTGCCGCCCTACGAGAAGGCGTTGAACGCCCCCGCGCGGCAGATGGAGGCGCTCGATCGGGGGCTCGTGGCCCTTCGCCGGGCGACGTCGCAGGTCTACCTCGGCTGGCGGTTCCTGGGCACCGATCCGGCGATGATCGGATTCAACGTCTACCGGTCGGCGAACGGCGGTGCCGCGGTGAAGCTGACCCCTGCTCCGCTGACGGCCTCCACCAACTTCGTCGACACCTCATTCAATGCTGCGGCGACGAACACTTACCGCGTGCGTCCAGTGGTCAACGGCGTCGAGCAGGCTGACAGCGAGATGGTCGTGCTGCCCGCAAACGCCCCGATCCAGCAGTACCTCAGCCTGCCGCTCGACATCCCCCCAGGGGGCCAGGTGCCCGATGTCGCCAACCCCGGGCAGTTCGTCTCCTACACCTACACGGCCAACGACGCGTCGGTCGGTGATCTCGACGGTGACGGCGAATACGAGATCGTGCTCAAGTGGCTCCCCACCAACGAAGCCAACGCCGGATCCGCCGGCTTTACCGGCAGCACGATCTTCGATGCCTACAAACTCGACGGCACGAGACTGTGGCGGATCGACCTGGGCATCAACATTCGCTCCTCCGCCCAGTATGCCCCGTTCCTGGTCTACGATCTCGACGGCGACGGCAGGGCGGAAGTTGTGAGCCGCACCATGCCGGGCACGATGGACGGACGTGGCCGGCCCGTGGTCCTCGCCGGCGACGACCCGACCGCCGACTACCGAAACTCGAGCGGACGCGTTGTCAGCGGGCCTGAATACCTCAGCGTCTTCGAGGGCCTGACCGGCGGCGCGCTCGCCACGGTACCGTTCACTCCGGACCGCCAGGACATCTCGACCTGGGGCGATACCTACGGGCATCGCGGCGAGAACCTGTTTCTAGCCCCCGCCTACCTGGATGGCATCCGGCCAAGCATCGTGGTGGGGCGGGGCATTTACAGCCCGAGCGGCACGCTTCCGGCCCGCAATGAAGTGACGGCCTGGAACTGGCGTGGCGGCGGGTTGACGCAGCAATGGTGGTTTCGGGCGAACATCGGCATCAACGGCAACGAAAACAGCGAATACGTCGGGCAGGGCACCCACAGCATGATCACGGCCGACGTGGATGGTGATGGACGCGACGAGGTGGTCTTTGGCGCGATGACCGTCGATCACGACGGCACGGGACTCTTCTCCACCGGCCGCGGCCACGGCGACGCACTCCACGTGGCCGACATGGACCCCACAAACCCAGGGCTCGAGGTGTTTCAGGCCCACGAGGAGACGAGCCTTGGCAACCACACGACCTCATCCGTCCGGGATGCGGCCACCGGTCGCATTCTCGCGGCACCGCTGGTGTCGGCTGCCGACGTTGCTGCCGGCACGTTCCCCGACGTAGGTCGCGCGATCGCCCTCGACATCGATCCGAACTACCCGGGCTACGAGTTTTGGAACAGCTACGACGCCTCGATCTTCGACGTGCATGGCACCCCGATCTACGGCAAGCCTTCCAACATGCACGTGAACTTCGGGGTCTGGTGGGACGCAGACCTCCTCCGCGAGACACTCGACAACACCACGATCGGGGATTGGAACCACACGACCCGAGGCCGGTCGAACCTGGTGTCGTATGCCAGCAGCGGGATCAACAACACCTCGGGTCTGTCGGCCAACAATGGCACCAAGAGCACGCCCTGCCTGTCGGGCGACATCCTCGGCGACTGGCGCGAGGAGGTGATCTGGCGGACGAGCGACAACACCGCGCTTCAGATCTGGTCTACGACCATCACGGCGACCAACCGGATCCCCGCCCTGATGCACGATCCGCACTATCGGCTGGCGATCGCTTGGCAGAACAACGGGTACAATCAGCCGCCCAATCCAGGGTTTTTTCTCGGCGCGGGCATGGATCCTCCGCCTGCACCGAACATCTTCACCGTGGCCCATGTGCCAAGCGCGGCCCCGACGTCGATCGCCCTGTCCGCGTGGATGATCGGGGAGAATGCAGGACCGGGGTCGGTCGTGGGGCAGTTCTCGACGACCGATCCAAACTCCGGTGACACCTTCACCTACACGCTGATCTCTGGCATGGGCGACACCCACAACGCCTCGTTTGCGGTCGGCGGCAACCAGCTCGTGGCGGTGGCGAGTCTCGATCACGAGGCGGGTTCAACAAGGTCGATCCGCGTGCGAAGCACCGACGGCAGTGGGCTGTACGTCGAGACGACGTTCACGATCGTGGTGACGGACGTCCTCGATGATTTCGTGCTCACGGTCGCGGCCGGCCAGCAGGTCACCGACCCCGTGCTGCCATCCGGCCTGTCCAGGATCCTGAAGCAGGGGGCCGGGACGCTGATCCTGACGCAGGCATCATCCCGCACGACCGACACCCTGGCTGAGGCCGGCCAGTTGGTGGTGCGGGCGGTGGGTGGCCTGGGAAACGGCGGGCTCCACGTGCGCGCCGGAGCCAGCGTGTCGTTCGACCTTCCCCTCGTGGGAGCGGGGATCACGCTGTCCACGCTGACGGTGGAGGCCGGGCCGGGTGGTGGCCTCCTCGACATCGGCACGACGCGGCTGACCGTGTCCGCAGGACTCGCTCGCCTCACTGCCCTGAACCACGTCAAAGCCGCGCGGGGCGACGGCACGTGGGGCGGTGGCAGCGGTATCACCTCGTCAGCGGTTGCCTTGCAGGTCGCCGGCGGGCTGTCGCGGACCCTAGGGTGGATCGAACACGACGACGGCTCGCTCACGATCGCCGCCGCCGCTGCCGGCGACACGAACCTCGATTGGGTGGTGGACATTCTCGATGTCGCGAACTTCGTGGCCGGCGGCAAGTGCAATACGGGCCTCCCCGCGACGTGGATGGATGGCGACTTCAACCACGACGGTCTGTTTGACGTCACGGACCTCGCCGAGGTGATCAGCACCGGGCTCTACGGCCAGGAGGGGTATCGGTTCCCGCCACCGACGGCTCGATCAACCGCCGCCGAGGTCACTTCCACCAACGGTGCGACCCTGTCGGCTCTGGAAGCGGCCTTCGCGGCCGTGGCCATGGAGGAGCCCGTCGCGCCGCGGCGAAACAGACTCCGCGGGCTCTGATGAGCGGGCGAGGTATCAGCGGCCCGGCTTGGGCCCAAGCGTGATGGTGAACTCGTTCTTGCCCGAGCCCACCTCGAACGACAGGCCCGATGTCTCGAACGACTGGAACCGCTCGGCAATCCCCACCGTTGCCGGCCCGTCGATCACGACGTGCGGCAGCACGCGAACCCGATACGTTCCCGAGAAGGCTCCGTCGCCGGGCCGTTCGGATGCCAGGACGAATCGGCCATCTCCGTCGATACCGCCGCGCGACATCACACGCTTGCCGTCGATCTCGGTTTCCATGGCAACGATTCCCCCGCCGGTGAACGGTGTGCCATCCTCATGGACGACGATCCCAGTGACCGGATACTTGGGCCGGCCGCAGCCGGCCATCGCGCCGCCGAGCAGAATCGCCAAGGCAGCAGCGACGAACGTGGAGTGGCGGTGCATGAAGGGCTGACGTGGCGGCTGAGGAGGGCTTGGCCGGACGTTTCAGTACGCGGGCAGCGGTTGGCCGTCGGCCCGTTGCCCGAGGAGCGCGAGCACGCTACCGGCGATCGACTTCGATACCGTTTCGACGCGGCCGTCACCGAACCCGAAGAGCAGCACCTCCGGATGGTAACTGCCGAAGTAATTGGTCGTGGCGACCGTGTCCCGAGGGCTCAGCGCCACACCTGCGGCCAGGGTCATCCTCGTCGACGAGTTCAGTCCCGGATTCTCCGTCGCGTAGACCGTATTGTCGAACCCCTGCCTGCCGAACTGGTCGATCGGGATGTGCT
>CAJBSQ010000318.1 GCA_903958265.1 uncultured Planctomycetaceae bacterium | reverse complement strand
TACGGCCTGTCGCTGATCAACGAGATCGTGGCGGGCTTCATCGGCGGCTCGCTGCCGACGCTCCGCAGCCGCGGCCCGGTGGCGGGCGAGAAGCAGAGCTGCGCGTTCTTCTTCCAGGTGATCCACCCCGAGGCGCTGAGCGGCGGGGCCTTCGCGAAGGGTCGCTCGCAGGCAGGCAACGTGCAGGCGGTGCTGGCCGACATCCTCGGCCACGGCAACGACTCCTGCATGCTGCCCGGGCAACTGGAGGCCGCGGCAGCGGCGCGGAGCGACAGGGCCGGCGGCCTGTTGTTCTCGACCGCCGAGGTCGCCGCCCTCAACGAAATCGCCCACGAGGCGGGGCTCGCGGCCCTTGACCCCGCCGCCCTGCCAACCGCCTGACGCACCGCCACCTCTCCACAGAAAGCACCCTCGCATGGCCCTCCCGATCAAGCCCCAGGATTCCTGCGCGTTCGACGAGGTCTCACTCGGCGAGATCATGCTCCGGCTCGACCCCGGCGAGGGGCGAATCCGCACGGCCCGGCAGTTCAGCGTGTGGGAGGGGGGAGGCGAATACAACGTTGCCCGCGGCCTGCGGAAGTGTTTCGGACTCACGACGGCGGTGGTGACCGCCTTCGTGGATAACGAAGTGGGGCACCTCGTCGAAGACTTCATCATGCAGGGGGGTGTTTGCACCGACTTCATCCAGTGGCGGGCCGACGACGGCATCGGCCGCACGGTGCGAAACGGCCTCAACTTCACCGAGCGGGGGTTCGGGATCCGCGGCGCCGTGGGCGTGCCCGACCGCGGCAACACGGCCGCCAGCCAGATGAAGCCGGGCGACGTCGACTGGGATCACCTCTTCGGGACGCTCGGCGTTCGCTGGTTTCATACCGGCGGCATCTTCGCGGCCCTTTCCGAGACGACCGCCGCGGTCACGATCGAGGCGGTAAAGGCGGCCAAGAAGCACGGCACGGTCGTGTCGTACGACCTCAACTACCGGCCGAGCCTCTGGAAGAGCATCGGTGGCCAGCCGAAGGCCCGCGAGGTCAACCGCGAGATCGCCAGGCATGTCGACGTGATGATCGGTAACGAGGAGGACTTCACGGCGTCGCTCGGCTTCGAGGTCGCGGGCGTAGACCATGCCATCTCCGCGATCGAGACCGACGCCTTCAAGCAGATGATCGAGACGGCCGTGAGGGAGTTTCCCAACTTCAAGGTCGCGGCCACCACACTCCGCCGCGTGATCACGGCCACGAAGAACGACTGGAGCGCGATCTGCTGGCACGACGGGAAGTTCCACGACAGCCGAAAGTACCCGGAGCTCGAGATTCTCGACCGGGTCGGTGGCGGCGACAGTTTCGCCAGTGGCCTAGCCTTTGGGTTTTTGGAGTTCAACTGCCCGCAGAAGGCCGTCGAGTATGGCGCCGCCCACGGGGCCCTGGCGAGCACGACTCCCGGCGACACGTCGATGGCCACCCGAGCCGAGGTGGAGAAGCAGATCCAGGGAGGCGGCGCGCGGGTGGTGCGGTGAGCCACGCCGCACGGCAAGGGACTTGTACGGTGGGGGGGTTTCCGCGAAGGTAAGCGGTACCACGACATGACACAACCCTCAGACCCATTCCGAACGCAACGACAGGACGACGGCGTGCTGCCGATCGTCGATGCGGGCGAAACGATCCCGATGCTCCTGCGGCACGAGGATGTCCGCCAAGCGGCACGGAACTGGCAGACCTTCAGTTCCGACGCGCCCTACCGCGTGCCGATCCCGTCGGAGGAGTCGCTGCGGCCTGATCGCCAACTGCCGATCGAGACCGATCCGCCAGACCACACCGACTACCGGGCCCTCGTCGAGCCGTTCTTCCTCCGGGCCCGCACGCCTCACTATGCCGCCCGCATCAGGGCGATCGTCGACCGGCTGATCGGCGAGTCGCTGGCTCGCGACGCGACGGAGGTGGTGACGCAGTTCGCGCTGCCGCTGCAGTCGCGGGCCCTGACCGTGCTCCTCGACGTGCCGGAGACCGAGGCCGACCGCTGGATCGCCTGGGGCGTGCACGTGTTTCACGGTCCAGACGGGGAATCGCAGGCCGGCACTCTCGATGCCTACCTGCACGAGTGCTTCGACCTCGCTGACGCGCACCCCGGGGACGACTTCTTCAGCCTGCTCGTCAAAGCCCGCTTCCGCGACCGGCCGCTCTCGCGGAGCGAGCTGGTGGGATTCGCGAACCTCGCCTTCGCCGGCGGCCGCGACACGATCATCCACACGGTGGCCTGCATCCTCGGCCATCTCGCGGAGCATCCTTGCGACCTCGGCAGGCTGCGGGAGGATCGCTCCCGCATCATGCTGGCCAGCGAGGAGTTTTTCCGAGTGTTCATGCCGCTCACGCACATCGGCCGGGTCTGCCCGGCGGGGGGCGACGTGCAGGGCGTGCCGGTGGCTCCCGGCGGCCGCGTCTCGCTGGGCTGGGCCTCGGCCAACCTCGACGACACGGCCTTCGAGTGCCCGCGGGAGATCCGTCTCGATCGGCGGCCGAATCCGCACGTGGCCTTCGGCTTTGGGCCCCACCTCTGCCTCGGCGCGGCCCACTCGCGAACGCTCGTCCGCACACTCCTCGAGGCCGTCTGCGACCGCGTCGCGGGGATCGAGCTGCTCGAGGCCCGGCCCCGCGTCGAGCGAACGGCGTCGTACGAGCGATCCCTGGGCTACGACTCGCTCGTCGCCAGATTCACCGGCACATCGTCCTGAAGGTCGACCCACGAGCGACAGCCGCCGTAGCCCTCGTGCCAAGGGAGCGTGACGGGCGAGGGCAGGGGAGCGACGTCCACGGTCAAGACGTGCAGTTCGTTCTTCCAGCGGTGAAACCGCTCCGCCACCACCGCGTCAGACCAGACGTGCCGCGGCCGATAGGCCTCGAGATCCTCGAGCCGCAGCACCCGCCGCACCTCGCGAACCGTGGCCGCATGCCGGAACACCACGGTGCCCTCCGGAGGCCGGTCGTCGTCGATCCCCACGAGCAGGTCGCGGGCCTCGGGGATCAGGCTCTCCGGCGACTGGTGAAGGAACGTCGGCAGCAGGAGAAACGACGCATGGTCGGGCCGAAACTCGCCCCCATCCTCGACGATCCCACCCTTGCGGAGGATGACGTCCTGCCGACCCGTCGCCAGCGCCCGGCAGATGGCCGCCCACTCCTTGAAAGCCGTGCGGATCGAAGTCGTCATGGCTGCGGGCGGACGAACAGCCCGTCACCCGTGATCTGGATCACCGGGATCCCGAGCGCCGGATCGAAGAAGGCGGTGCCGCGCACGACGATATCCTGCCCCTCGGCCACGCCGAGCAGTCTCTGGGCATCGACCGGAATCACCTTGCCGTCGGTTCCCACGAAACTCACCGCGGCGATCGGCGAGTTGGCCGCCCGCTTCTTGCAAAACGGGCAGTCATCCGGCTTGTGACCGGGCTTCTTGGCATGGTCGTCGGTGGGAATCTCCAGCATCGAAAACGTCGCTTCGTTCCTGCCGAAGGGCTCCGTGCCGCGGCCGCCGATCCGCCCGGCCACCACGACCGCCTGCGGCGCGGCCGTGAGCTTCGCCTTCGCAGCAGCAATCGAAACCGCGCCCGCGGGCTCCGCATTTAAGACCAGTGTGCTCCGCACCGCGGCGACATCGATCTCCGCGCGGACCGATACCACCCCGCATGCCAGCCACACCGCCATGCCGCGGGCGACCATGCCACGCCGGGACACCATCGTAGACAGCCTCATCACTTCACCTCCTTCAGGGCCTCGGGAGACTTGAGGGCCTTGAACGCGGCCGTCAGCCGCTCCTTGACCGAATCGAGCACCTTCGCCGGGTCGGCCTTCTCGTCACCGGAATGAAACGCCTCGTCGACCTTCCCGAAGCACTCTTCGAGTTCGTCGAGTGCCGCGGTCACCGCCGCGGCGGCATCTCCAGCGAATGATTCCTTGTTCGCAAACTCCCGCACCACCTCCAGCAGGTGGCCGAGGTCGTGCACCGCGTCGTCCGCGGCTTCGCTGGCACCCTCACCGAGTTTCTTGGCGAGGTCACCGCCCAGCGACTCGAGCTTCGCGATGCCGTCGGCGAACGACGTCGGCTCGTCGTGATCGTGGTCGTGATCCTCCTGCTGACTGTTCGCTTCGCCGTGCGACGCGGGGTGGCTCTCGGCGTGGTCGTGGTCGTCATGCGCGGTGGCTGACGTCGGCTTGGTGACCGACGGGTTGCAGCCGGTGTGAGCCACAAGGAACGCAAGCATCGCCAGGGTGACGGTCGCGGCCTTCGACGGCGCAGGGCGGAACATGTCGGAGACTCCGAGAGGACGGGGAGGGATCACCGTGTGCATTCTACAGGCGAGAGCATTCTACAGGGGAGCATCAACTCCGCGGAATGCCCCGCGGGGGCCGTGCCGGCGGGACCTCGTCGGCCACGAGGCAGACGACCGACCGTGCCGGGAGTTCCAACGGCTTCGACACGTCGATCATCTGCCCACGGCCATCCGCATGGATGTCGTCGGGCGGGGCGTTTCCCGTGTGCACGAACAGCCGCCACGGCAGCCCTCGGACGAGCGGCGAGTGGGGAATGACGAACGACCGGGGCTCGGAACCGGCATGGGTGAAGATCAGCACGTGCCTGGGCACCCCCTCGATGCCCCCAGACGCGAGGTCGTTGCCAGCCAGGAGCTTCTCCCGCGACGGCGCTGCGAGGAAGCAGACGAGTCCGCCGTTGACGGTGTACCAGTCGATCCGCTCCCCCTCGGGCGAAAACCACTCGACGTCGGGCAGCATCCCGACATCGCTTGATCCCCCGGCGAGAAACGACCGCCGCCGGAGCGTGGGCGTGTCGAGCCGAAACCGGATCAGCTCCCGCACGAACCGCACCAGGTCGGCGTGCGATTCGACGAGGCTCCAGTCGAACCACGACACGGCGTTGTCTTGGCACCAGGCATTGTTGTTGCCCTGCTGCGACCGGCGACACTCGTCGCCATAGGGCAGCATCGGTACGCCCTGGCTCAGGAGCAGCGTGGCGAGCATGTTTCGCACCTGCCGCGACCGCACCGCCTCGATCTCGGGCCGCCGCGTCGGCCCCTCGACACCGTAGTTGTCCGAAAAGTTGTTGTTGTCGCCATCACGATTCCCCTCGTTGTTGGCCTCGTTGTGCTTCTCCCGGTAACTCACCAGGTCGTTGAGCGTGAAGCCGTCGTGCGAGGTCACGAAGTTGATGCTGTGGCAGGGCTGGCGGCCGTGGTCGGCGTAGAGGTCGCTGGAGCCCGCCAACCGCGTGGCCAGGTGGCCGGTCTGGGCGGAGTCGCCCCGCCAGTAGCGGCGGACGTCGTCGCGGTAGCGGCCGTTCCACTCGGCCCACCGCAGCCGGGCGAACGAGCCCACCTGATAGGCGCCCGCCGCGTCCCAGGCCTCCGCGATGATCTTGGTGTCGGCGAGGGCCGGATCCTCGGTGATCACTTCCACGACCGGCGGATTCGGCTGGATGTCGCCGTTGCGGTCGCGGCTCAGCACGCTCGCCAAGTCGAAGCGAAAGCCATCGACATGGTAGTTGTGCACCCAGTTACGGAGGCAGAGGAAGATCAGCTCGCGGACGATCGGATGGTTGCCGTTGATCGTGTTGCCGCAGCCGGTGTAGTTGC
>CAJBSQ010000317.1 GCA_903958265.1 uncultured Planctomycetaceae bacterium | reverse complement strand
GCAGATCTTCCGCGCCGTGCCGTGCGACACCCGGGAAAACGATTGCGTGAGGAACTGGGCGAGCGTGATCTTGGGGTGCTCCTGGAGCATCGTCACCAGCCGGCCGAGTTCCACGCCGTAGGGATGCGGCTTGATCTCCTTGGGCTCCGGCGGCAGGTCGTCGGTGGAGCGCTCGAGGATCCGTTCCGGGCCGTCCGGCCCCTGAAAGTGGAGCCGCGCATGGGGATTGGCGATCGCCGTCTGCTCCAGATACTCCTCGACGCTGCCGCGGCCCCGCTGAAACTTCGCCTCCATTTCGATCGTCACCCGCGTGCCGTGGTCGATCGACTCTCCCTGGTCGTTTTCGGCAACCCACTCGATGGAGTGCTTCTTCATCAGTTCCGCGCCACCCTTGCCGGCGGGGATGTCGACGCCCTCTCCCTTGCCGTTGAGGATCTCGGGCTGATTGGTCTTGGTGTCGATCCGCAGTTCGGAATAGTGGGCGGGATGCTTGGCGTCGATCTTGGAGATGATCTTCACCGGCTTGCCGGTGGTGAGCACGCCGTACATGCCGGCGGCCGAGATGCCGATCCCCTGCTGGCCGCGGCTCATCCGCAGCCGGTGGAACTTCGACCCGTAGAGCAGTTTGCCGAAGATCAACGGGATCTGCTTGCTGACGATGCCCGGCCCGTTGTCCTGCACGCTCATCCGATACCGCGAACCGCTCTCCCCGACCTGCTCGATCCGCACCCAGATCTCGGGCAGGATGCCCGCCTCCTCGCAGGCGTCGAGCGAGTTGTCGACCGCCTCTTTGACGCTGGTGAGCAGCGCCTTGCGGGGCGAATCGAAACCGAGCAGGTGGCGGTTCTTGGCGAAGAACTCGCTCACTGAGATGTCGCGCTGGCCGGCAGCGAGCGTCTGGGCCGTGGCCCGCCGCTTGGCCGGGGCCTTGGACGGTGCGGCGGCGGCCTCTGGAGCGACGGCCTCGATCGGTGCCGCCGCCTGCGCGGTCTTCGGTGAACCGGACTTCTTCGTGGTCGAGCGGGGGCGTGAGGCGGTCTTGGGCATGACGGTTTCCGGGTTTTTCGGCCCCCAGACTGTGATCCCGGGCCACGGACTTGGCAAGTGGGGGCGAGTTTGTCGGTCACGGCGTCTGTGGGGGTGGCCCGCCGGGAACGGCAGAGGTCTTCTCCGCGAGGCAAGGATACGCCTACGCTCGTCGCCCTTCGCCAGCTGCGAAGGTGTGACTGTCAGGCAGGAGCGGCGTCCTCGGCATCGACGGAGTGATGGGCAGGAGAGGTTCCGGCCGAAGTTTCGGAAGCCGGGGGGATTCCGGTGCCATTCGGCTTCGACCTAGGGAGGGGTCTCGATGCTGCACGCCACATCGAAACGGGTTCTGCTCATTGCGGCGGTCATGATCGCCGAGGCCGTCGCCGCCTGCTCCGCCCTGGCCCTGCCGATCGACGGCGGCGTCGAAGGGCCCACACCCGACGTCTTCTACAACTTCTACGTGCCGCCGGTGCCGGCCGGGGGCTATCCCGGCATGGGCGCTCAGCTCTACGTGTCGCCCCGCCCGGTGCCGCCGCGGGTGGGCCACACCTGGAACACGTATCCGCCCTTCATGCCGCACGAGTTTCTCTACAAGCACCGTCGCCGCTACATCCGCCCCGCGGGCGTGACCGGTATGCGGACCGACGTAAAGGCCTACTGGTACTGATCCCGAGGAGTTTCCGCATCATGCGCCGCCCGGCCGTCTCACCGTTCATCGCCACGGGTCT
>CAJBSQ010000316.1 GCA_903958265.1 uncultured Planctomycetaceae bacterium | reverse complement strand
GAGTCATGCGCCCCGCTGGTCGAACCGCTGCGGAGCAATCACGATTGATGGCAGTCCACCGCCGGATCGAGCACGGCGCTCCCCTCCACGTCCTTGCATCCCGACGTCTTCCGTAAGCGATGAACGGAAAGTCCCGCCTGCAGAGCCGTGGCAGCCGCCGCCATCAGCAGCAGGGCATTCGGCTCGGGCACCGCGAAAAACGTCACCACGTCGTCATACGTCCGCCGTTCCCAGCCGAGGATCTCGCCGGGATTGGTGGGCGAGAGCAGCGGGAAGGCGTAGGCCGGCGTGATCGACACATCCCAGCCACCGCTCGCGGCCAGCGTGACGTCGATTTCGAGGTGGCCGTAGTGCTTGCCGCCGGCGAGGAGCACGTCGCCGGCCCACATTTCCGGGGCGTCTGTGTGGGCGAGAAAGGCCTGGAACGGATTGGTGAGATCGCTCTGCGGCCCGCGGAGCCCGTCGCCGGTGGCGCCCACGTCGTAGAAGTGGATGCCATCGACGATCGAGTGTTCAACCATCTCGTCGTGGCCCGAGAAGACGGCCGCCACGTCGTAGAGGGCCAGCAGCGGCGTCAGCACCCGCAGCGGCTGGCCCGACTGGGTGTCGAAGCCGGCACCGGTGCCGGCCGGGTAGCCGTGCGGGCCCACGGAATAAGCCGTGTGGTGATACTGCACGAACGTGATCTGGCCGGCGGCCTGCGTTGACTGCAGTTGGCCTTCGAGCCACTCGTATTGGGGCGAGCCGGGCATGAAGTCGGGGATCTGCGGGTTGGCCGCGGTGTCGAGGAAGAAGTTCGTGTCGCTGGCCGTACCGTCGCTGCCGCCGTTGCTCGAATCGATCGTGAGCAGCGTGACAGGGCCGAAGTCCACCCGGTGGTAACGGCCGGTGTGGTCGGCGAAGGTGGCGTTGTTATCGGGGACTTCGAAGTAGGTCTGATACTTGGCCACGGCGGCCGTCGCGGCGGTGGGCGAGTAGCCGCCGAGGGCTCCAGGGCCGCCATAGTTATCGTGGTTGCCCAGGCCAGGCACGATCGCCGTGCTCGCGGCCACGCTGCCGTATGAGCCGGCGGAGTGCCGCCAGAACTCATCCCAGTCGCGTTGCTCGCCGCCGCTCTCGACCAGGTCGCCGGGCAGGGCGATCAGCGTGGCTCGGCCCGCCGCCTGGGCCTCGGCTGCCCGGGCCGCCACGATCGCGAGATTCTGCGTGTAGCCAACGGTCTGCGTGGCCGGATAGAGGCCGCCCACCCAGGCTGGTCGCGTCGCCCCCGCCGGCGCGGCCCAGGTCACGCGGGCTGCGGCCGACTCGGGCTCAGTCTCGGAGTCGGAATAGACAAACAACCGCACGCCGCTGGCGACGGCAAGACCGCTCGTGGCGGCCGAGGGAATCGGCGTGGCGACGGTTCCGGCCGCGGTGCTCGCGCCTTGGTTCACGGCATATGGATAGGCCGTGTTGGCGTTGAGGCCGGTCACCCGCACCGAGTGCAGCCAGGGCAGGCCCGGGTAGCGATCGCCTGCCGGTTCGGCTGCCTGGTACGCGAGCGTGGCGGCGAGCGTGGGCGTTGAGCCGAGGATCTGGCCGTTGATCGAGAGCGAGCCCGGATCGGCCGTGTCGCTTAGCCAGCGGATCGTGATCGCGTCGCTCGTGGGATTCTGCAGGTAGGGCGTGACGCGAAAATCATCGCTGCGGGCCGTCGCGGCCGCTGTCGTCGTGAGCAACACCGCACCAGCGACGAGTGATGTGAGCCGAGCCATGCCCCTATCCTACACCTGGCCGCATGGACAATCGGGGACGGGAGCGTTTTTCGGACAATCGCTCCTGTCCTTTATCTTTCCGTTATCTCCCATGGGTCTGGACGAGCTCGGGGCGCACCTGCAAAAGGATCGGTAGTCCTGGTGCCGCGTCGTGGCCGCGATTCCGAGCACGCGGCCAACGCGTTGGATGTTGTCATCTTTTCGACCGATTCCTCGCCGGATTGTGAACGCGAGTGGGTGCTCGTCATCGATCAGTAAGGTCAGGCACGCCCGGCGTTCGTGCGGTTCATGGACGGCCTGAGGGCCGGTCTGGCCGAGGGGCCAGGGCGATGCGACGTGTTTATTGAAAACCGCGACCTCGCTCGCCTCAATCGGACAGGGGCGATCCCTTGGCAGGGCTACCCTGATGATAGAAACTGGTTCCATTCATGGGGGCAGGTCACTCACCGCCGGCAGTTTGGAGCCAGAGGCAGTTCGACGAGCATGAAGCAATGGGCAGTGTCATGACAACCCTTTTCCAAGTACGCGCTGGTGGTTGCGGTGAGTCAATCCCCGTGCGGCGATGGATGATGGCGGCCGTGGCGACGCTGGCGGTGGTGTGGATGCCCGCGGTCGCTTCGTCCGCTGCCACGATCCATGTGTCGCCCAGCGGCAGCGACTCAGCGGCCGGCACGGAGCAGGCACCCCTGGCGAGCGTGCAGGCTGCGGTCGATCGGGCGTCGCCGGGCGACACGATCCTGCTGCACGACGGCGTGTTTGTCTGCGACCGCACGATCCTGCTCTCAGGCTCGGGCACGCCGGAGCAGCCGCTTCGGCTGCTGGCGGCCTCGGCGGCCCGACCCGTGCTCTGCTTCGCGCCGCTGCGACGGTCTGACGAGGAGGCCGAGCGGGTGGGATCGCGGGGCATCCTGCTCTCGGGCGACCACTGGGTGATCGAGGGCCTCGAGATCCGCCATGCCCCGGACAACGGCCTGAAGATCGAGGGGAGCCACAACCGCGTGGAGCGGTGCGTGTTTCACCACAATGGCGACAGTGGCCTGCAGATCGGCCTGGGAAAGAAGTCGGAGAACGACGACGGAGCCCGTGCCGCCCACAATGCGATCGTACACTGCGATTCCTTCCGCAACTTCGACGCCCGCACGAAGGGAGAGAATGCCGATGGCTTCGCCTGCAAACTCTATCCAGGCGCCGGGAACTCGTTCGCAGGCTGCCGCGCCTGGGAAAATGCCGACGACGGCTGGGATCTCTTCATGACCACGTTTCCGGTGACGCTCGACCGCTGCTGGGCCTGGCACAACGGCGACCCGGGGATGTTTCCGGTGCAGGGAAGTTACAGTGGCGACGGCAATGGCTTCAAGCTCGGCGGGCAGGACAAGCCCGCCTCCCACCTCGTGCGGCGGTGCATCGCCTTCGACCATCCGTTCGGCTCGGGCAACGGCTTCGAAGACAACAACAACACGGCGCCGATCACTCTTCAGAACTGCACCGCCTGGGGCAACCGGACCAACTTTCAGTTCAAGAAGGCGGCCCACGTGCTCGAGAACTGTGTCTCCTTCGCCCCCACGAAGGCCAAGTCGGGCGTGGCCTTCGATGCCGACGTCGTCTGCCGGAACAACAGCTGGAAGCCCGACCCACATCCGCAGAAGCCCGGGAAATACCTGTCGACGCTGGCCGCGGACGAGTTCACGGGCTTGGACGCGGGCCTCGCGGTCGCGGATCGTGGTGCTGACGGTCGTTTGCCCGACAACGGATTTGCCCGACCGCGGGCGGGCGGTTCGCTGGTCGACGTGGGCCGCGACGTCGGCCTGCCCTTCGCCGGCGCGGCCCCCGACCTCGGTGCCGTCGAGACCGACTCCGCCGAGTTCTGAAGCACAGACCCCCACGACGGCGGGCGTGCACAGCAAGGGATGGAGCGAGCCTCAACGAGGAGTCGACTTACAGGCACTTGAGGAACTCGAGCACGGCCAACCGCTCGTCTTCGGTGAGGTCGTCGCCGAAGGTGTGGCCGGTGTTCAGCATGCCCGTGTAGAGTTCGGGCTTCGTGGGATCGACCGTCGCGTTCTTCACGTTCGCCAGCGCCTGTCGCAGGGCTTCCCACTGTTCCGGCGAGCGCCAATCGGGGTCGAAGACCCGCACGTAGGGATCGCGCTCCATCTCCTCCAGGATCTGCTGGTGGCTCTTCGACGACTCGTCGACGAACTTCCAGCCAATCCGGGCCTGATCGTAGTTGGTGGGGTCGGTGCTGCTCGGCTGCATCGAGTACTTTCGCGGGCGGGTGGACGACTTGAGCAGGTTGTAGACCGTGGGCACCGACGCGTTGTGCAGGTAGGGGCCGCGGGCCCAGATGCCGACCAGCGGGGGCGCGGCGTAGCGGTTGGTGGTCGTCACCGTGCCACTTAAAAATCGCTTCTTTTCCTCGGCATTCATGTCGAAGACCCCAGTGATCCGCAGCGGGTCGGTGCCGAGTTCCTCGTGATCGACGAGTTTGTTGGGGAAGTTGACGAGTTTGTAGGCCTTCGAATCGGTCTTCTCAAAGTCGCCGTGGCAGCGGCTGCAGGTCTCCATGAACACGGCGTGGCCGGCGTCGGCTTTCTCCTCGCTGACGTCGGCGATGAAGGGATACCGCGGCGTGGAGAGCGACGCGAAGTATTCGGGCACGCACTGCCGGAACACCTCGCGGGCCTCGGCGTAATCCGCGCCGAGATGGTCGCGGCTGATGGCCATCGCGTAGGTCACATCGGCGACGTTGCCCTCGAAGCCACCGTCGACGTAGAGCCCGCGGCCCTCGGTGCCGGCGGTCTTGTATCGGTAGTTCGTCCACGGCTGCGGCTTCAGGAACGGGATCAGCGGCACCTGCCCCTCAATCTTCTTGGTGTACGTGCTGCCGTGATCGGCGATGAAGAACTTGTCGTAGCGGAGGAGGCTGGGCTTGATGCCAGTGGGGCGGACCACGGGCACGAGGATCCCGAAGAAGTCGGCGGAATCGACGAAAAACCGCGGGAGGTTCTTGGCGAACAGGAAACCCGGGCTCGTGCCGCCGCTGGTCGCCACGTTCTGGTGGAACCGCTCGAAGTCGAGGAACGCGTTTGGGATCCCCTCAGCGAAGCGGGGCTCGGGGTTGTGCGGATCGGGGTTCGTGAACAGCACCGTCGAATGACAGAGGCGGCAGTTGGAGACCATGCCGGGGGCGCTGCCGGCGGTCACGTTGGCCTGCGTGCGGATCAGGCCGAGCGCCACGGTGTAATCCTGATGGCTCTCCGGAACCGGCCGGTGCATGCCGTAGCGGAGGTCCATCTCCCGCCACCATGCCTGGCTGAACTCCCGGACCGAGTTGAAGCGGGCTCTCTCCGCCTCGTCCGTCGCTTCCTCGGCCCAGGCCTCGTTGAGCGTCTCCAGCCCGTCGTAGCTCCACATCGGTCGTGCGAGGTGGAAGCGGGATTCGATTTCGAGCTTGCCAGCATCGACGGGCCTGCCGGCGGCGATCAGCGCCTTGGTGCGTTCGGATTCGTAGTCCGCGGGCACCGCGGGTGGAGCGTCGGCGGGGGTGGCCGCCTGCCCGCTCATGGGAGCCTGCGGGCAGAACCGCGCGGGCAGGCGGATCTCGGGGTTGGCCCGCAGTGCTGCCACAGCCCGGTCGGAGAGCGTCTCCAGCCCCATGAGATAGAGCGTGCCCTCGTGCAGGGCGAGGGCCTCGGCGGCGGCGTCGGAGAGTGTGGTGATCCCGTGGAGGCCGATGGGACCTTGGTGTCGCCGGAGCGCCGCGGCGACCTCGTCGGAGATCGTCTCGAGGCCGTCGAGTCGCAGGAACTGGCTGTGCTTGGCCAGAGACTCCGCCGCCTTCGGCGAGAGCGACGTGACGCCGTTGAGACCCAACAGGCCGTCGTGTCGGCCAAACGCCGCGGCCGCCCGCTCGGAGAGCTGCTCGAGCCCGGAGAGTTCGAGGAAGCCGCGGTGCCCGGAGAGCAGTTCGATTTGGCGGTCCGTGACCGTGGTCAGGCCCGACAGCCGCAGGTAACCGGTGTGACGGCCCAGGATCTCCGCCACCTCGTCGCCGATGGCCGTCAGGCCCAGCAGCGAGAGGGCTCGCGGGGTGGTGGGGGTGATGAGGGCACGGGCGGTGTCGAGCGGCAGTTCGGTGAGACCGTTGAGTTCAAGGAAGGTGTCGGGCTGCGACAGGGCGGCGGCCGACTCCGGAGAGAGCGACGTAAGGCCGTTGAGCATGATCGTGTTGCCGGAACGGCCAAGCATTTCGGCGACCCGCGGCGGCAGCACATGGAGGTGGTTGAGTTCCAGGTCGCCCTTCGTGCCGATCAGTTCGGCCGCCTGCTCGATCGTAAGCTCCGTGACCGACGGCGCGACTACCTCCGCAGCACGCGACGCTCCGATACAGAGCGTCACCGCGAGCATCACGGCACTGACGACGCGACCAAGACCAAGTGACGGCATGGCGATTCCCTTTGTTGCCTTACGATAAGAGCCGTTTAAGGATAAGACGATCAACGGCAGTTCCACAAGGAAGTGACTGCTGACGAGCGACCGATGGCACGGAGCCCGATGCCCTGCACGGCACCGCGGGCTATTGTGCCTGCCCACCAGCCTAGGAAACGGACGCGATCCAGAGCGGCACGGTCGCCATCGCCAGGCGAAAAAAAGGGGGGGGTTCGTCTCTGAGCGATCACAGAAGACCCCGGCATGCAATCCCCGGCTCCAGTGTTCATCGCATCGTAGCCGCTAGGGGCCGGCCGCATCGCGGATGCTACGGACGATCGCCGGGTCGGTGGCGATTCCAAGCACGCCGTTGACGATGAACTGGATGCCGATGCACAGGAGCAGAAACCCCATCACCTTCGTGAGCGCGTTCATGCCCG
>CAJBSQ010000315.1 GCA_903958265.1 uncultured Planctomycetaceae bacterium | reverse complement strand
CTATCCCAACGACGCGATCCGCGAGGTGCTGGAGAAGACGCTCGGCGTGCCGCTCTTTCAGGAACAGGCGATGCGGCTGGCGGTGGTGGCGGCCGGCTTCACGCCGGGCGAGGCCGACCAGCTCCGCCGCGCGATGGGCGCCTGGCGGCGGCCGGGAGTGATCGACGAGTTTCATCGGCGGCTCGTCGAGGGCATGCTCGCCCGCGGGCTCGCCCGCGAATTCGCGGAGCAGGTTTTCGCGCAGATCCGCGGCTTTGGCGAGTACGGCTTTCCCGAATCGCATGCCGCGAGCTTCGCCCTGCTCGTGTACGTGTCGGCGTGGCTGAAATGCCACCATCCAGCCGCGTTCACCGCGGCGCTTCTGGGCAGTCAGCCGATGGGCTTCTACGCGCCGGCGCAGCTCGTTCGTGACGCGCAGGCGCACGGCGTGACGGTGCTGCCCGTCGATGTGAACGCAAGCCGGTGGCATGCGTCGCTGGAAGTCGCGGGCCGCCGGCAGCGTGGCGGCGAGGATCGCCACCGGCCGCCGGCACTCCGACTTGGCCTCGAACAGGTGCATGGACTGGCTGAGGCGGCCGGTGCGAGGATCGAGGCGGCCCGCCAGGCCGGCCCCTTCCGGCTGCCGCGGGATCTCGCCCGGCGGGCGGAACTCGACCGCGAATCGCTGCTGCATCTGGCCCGAGCAGGGGCGCTGGCCTCGCTCGGCCTCGATCGGCGCCGCGCGGTCTGGGAGGCGATGCAGTCGCTCGAGCGTCCGCGGAGCCAGCCGCTTCTCGAAGGGCTTGACGATGAGAGCGACGACGACGGCATGCTGCCCACGATGACGAGGCAGGATGAGGTGATCGCCGACTACCGCACCGGCGGCCTCTCGCTCGCGGCCCATCCGCTCGAGTTCGAGCGCGACCGGCTCGCGGCGCTCGGCGTATTTCCGATCGGCGAGGCGGTGGCGGCGGCGGAAGGCCGGCGGGTAAAAATTGCCGGCATCGTGCTCACGCGACAGCGACCTGCCACGGCGAAGGGCCTGATCTTCCTCACGATCGAAGACGAGACGGGCGCGGCGAATGTCGTGGTCCGCCCCGACGTCTGGGAGGCTGCCGCGCATCCCGCCCGCCGCGCGGCGGTGCTCGTGGTGCACGGCCGCATTCACAGGCGCGGCGCCGTGGTGCATGTGCTGGCCACGCATCTCGAAGCCACCACGCCGGTGCGCACCGGCTGCCGCGACGAGGCTTCCCCCTGCCCTGCTCCACCACTGGCATCGCTCCCGAGAATGTCGCGGGATTTCTGCTAAAACCCGTGCATGAACCAGCTCCACGACGCTGTCGTCTCCACGAATCTGCCGCTTGGACCACCGATCCGCGGGAAGGTTCGCGACTGCTACCGCCTGCCCAGCGGCCGGCACGGTGATGCGATGCTGATCGTGAGTACCGATCGGATCAGTGCCTTCGACTGGATCCTGCCGACGCCGATCCCCGACAAGGGCCGCGTGCTCACCGCGATCTCGGCATTCTGGTTCGACTTGTTCTCCCGTGGCTCCGATCCGGTGCCCCACCACCTGATCACGACTGACGTCGACGACATGGACCTGCCGGCGGGCATCGATCGCGGCCCGCTGCGTGGCCGGACGATGCTCGTGAGGCGGGCGGAGGTGATTCCATTCGAGTGCGTGGTTCGCGGCTGGCTGGCCGGGTCGGCGCTCGCCGAATACCGCGCGAGCGGCACGGTCTGTGGCGAACCGCTGCCCGCGGGCCTCGTCGCCGGCGGCCGGCTGCCCGCCCCGATCTTCACGCCTGCCACGAAGGCCGCGAGCGGCCACGACGAGAACGTCTCCTATGCGGTGATGGCAGAGCGGATCGGCGGCGAGCGTGCCGCGGCGCTCCGCGACCAGAGCATCGATGTCTACTCCCGCGGCGCGACCCATGCAGCCGGCCGCGGCATCGTGGTCGCCGACACGAAGTTCGAGTGGGGCCGGATGGCCGACGGCTCGGTGATCCTCGTCGACGAAGTGCTCACGCCCGATAGTTCCCGGTTTTGGCCGGCCGCGACGGCGGGATCGGGCCGCGTGCCCGACTCGTTCGACAAGCAGTTCGTCCGCGACTGGCTCGAGGCCAGTGGCTGGGACAAGTCGAGCCCGCCCCCGGAACTCCCCGCCGACGTCGTCGCCAAGACCCGCGACAAGTACCTCGATGCCT
>CAJBSQ010000314.1 GCA_903958265.1 uncultured Planctomycetaceae bacterium | reverse complement strand
CTCGAGCGCCAATCCATCGGTCCTTGAACCGAACAAGATCCTCTCGTCGCACCAGGACATCCACAGCGGCCGTCGTTCTTCGGTGGCCATGCGCATTGGTAGCCATGGCTCCGGCAATCGCGAAGGGAATTCCAAGATCTCCTAGCGTCTGGGCAAGCCTTCGCATCGTGTCGTGGACTGGTGACCGCTCCATCATGAAGTCATCCACTCGTTTGGCGATTTCAAGCATCGTGTCCATGTCCGAGTCTTAGCTCCGCGTGCGCTTCTCAGGAAACCGTACCACGCTGACCGGTGCCTCCGTCAGCGACGGCGCGGGATGGATAGCCCGTTCAATGGCACTTCCTCAATCATCGTCCAGTCGGGGAGCGGCCCGGAATCCACTCAGGAACGCCCTCGAACGAGATCGGGTAAACTCCGCGGCCCCGCTCCCGAGGAGTCCATCATGGATCACCGCTCCGTCGCCGACGTCGCGAAGACACTCGATCACGCCGTTCTCAAGCCTGAGTTCTCCCGCGACGACCTCGCGAAGCACGCCGCGATGTGCGTTGCTCGGGGGGTGGGCTGTCTCTGCGTGCGGTCGGTCGATGTCGCCGCCGCCGCAACACTCGTGGCCGGCAGCCCGGTGGTGGTGGCGAGTGTGATCGGCTTTCCGCACGGCGCTCAGCGGCCAGAGGTGAAGGCCCTCGAGTCACGGCTGGCGATTGCTGACGGCGCCCGCGAACTCGACATGGTCATGAACGTGGCCGCGCTCAAGTCGGGCGACGAGGCGGCCGTCCGCGACGACATCGCGGCAGTGGTCGCCGCGGCAAAGCCGCAGGGCGTGGTCGTGAAGGTGATCCTCGAGACCTGCTATCTCACGCTCGCCGAGATCGCCACCGCCTGCCGGCTGGCCGAATCTGCCGGCGCTGACTTCGTGAAGACTTCGACCGGCTTCGGCGTGAAGGCGAGCGGTCCGACGGGGGCCACGCCCGAGGCGGTGCAGGTGATGCTCGACACCGTGGGGGGCCGGCTGCAGGTCAAGGCCTCTGGCGGCATTCGCACCTGGGACGACGCGGTCCGCTACCTCGACATGGGCTGCACGCGGATCGGCGTGGGCGACGCGGCCGCGATTCTCGACGGCGGCCCGGCGAAAGGCGATGCCGCGTACTGACCCACTCGCACAGTGCGCCGCGGTGACCATTCTGAGAAGATGACGCTGATGAATACGACTCTTTCTAAATCTCTGTTCGTGATCGCGTGCCTGGCCGGGCTCCTGGTCGCGACGCGGGGCTCGTCGACGGCTGCCGATCTTGATGCCCTGCAGCCGATCACGCGGATCGCGCTGGGCTCCTGCATCCGACAGGACAAGCCGCAGCCAATCTGGGAGGCGGTGGCCCGCTATCGGCCCGACGTGTTTCTGATGCTCGGCGACAACATTTACGGCGACACGGAAGACATGGAAGTCCTCCGGCGGAAGTACGCCGTCCTCGCGGCCAACGAGGGCTTCGCCGCACTCAGGCGCAGCGTCCCGATCATCGCGGTCTGGGACGACCACGATTTCGGCGATAATGACGCGGGCCGCGACTACCGGATGCGGCGCGGGTCGCAGGAGGTGTTTCTGGATTTCTTCGGTGTGCCGGCCGATGCGCCGCTGCGCGGGCAGGAAGGCATCTACCGCGCGATCACCGCGGGCCCTCCCGGCCGTCGGGTGCAGTTCATCTGCCTCGACACCCGGTACCACCGGTCGCCGCTGGCGACGCTCTCCGCGGACCAACGAAAGCCGCGCGGCGGTCGATATCGTCCCACGGACGACCCTTCGGCCACCGTGCTCGGCGCGGAGCAGATGGCATGGCTCGGACGCGTGCTCGAGGAGCCCGCCGAGGTGCGGATCGTGCTCTCGAGCATCCAGTTCGCCTTCACGGGGCACCACTGGGAGCATTGGGGCAACTATCCCGTCGAGCGGACTCGGATCCTGAAGCTCATCCGCGACTCCGGAGCCGGCGGCGTGATTTTCGTGAGCGGCGACCGGCATGCCGCGGAGATCAGTCGGATTCCGGCCGGCCCCGACGCCGTCGAGTATCCGCTCTATGACCTCACCGCGAGCAGCCTCAACCAGGCCATGCCGGCCGGCATGGGCAGCGATG
>CAJBSQ010000313.1 GCA_903958265.1 uncultured Planctomycetaceae bacterium | reverse complement strand
GGCACACTCCGGCTCGATGCGCCGGTCGATCGGATCTCGCTCGAGTCACAAGGCGGCGAGTCCCGGCATGTCGTTCAGGCCGCCGGGGGGCCACCGGAGGCGTTCGATGTGGTCGTCTCGAACGCCGACGTTCACCATACCTACGCACGGCTCTACCGCGGGGTCGACGCGGCTCGCCGCCGGCAGCGGCGGCTGGAGCGAATGACCTGGTCGATGTCGTTGTTCGTGCTCTACTTCGGCACGAACCGGCGGTATCCGAACCTGGCTCACCACACGATCCTGTTCGCGCCGCGGTTTCGGGGGCTCTTGCAAGACATCTTCCACGGCCATCGCCTGCCCCACGACTTCAGCCTCTATCTCCACGCCCCCACGATCACCGACCCGGGCATGGCCCCGGCCGGAGGGGAATCGTTTTATGTGCTCAGCCCCGTGCCTCACCTGGGAAACGCGGCGATCGATTGGGAGGCGGTAGCCACCCCCTACGCCGATGCCATCCTCACATCGCTCGAGCAGCACCTGCCGGGCGTCCGCGAAGCGATCGTGACCCGGCGGCACTTCACGCCCGCCGACTTCGCCGGCCGGTTTAGCGCGTATCACGGCTCCGCCTTCTCGGTCGCCCCGACGCTCACGCAGTCCGCCTACTTCCGTCCGCACAACCGCGATCCAGACATCCCCGGGCTGTACCTCGTCGGGGCGGGCACCCATCCTGGGGCCGGTGTGCCGGGCGTCGTCAACTCGGCCAAGGCCACCTGCGACACGATCGCGGTCGACTTCCATGTCGTCAGCAGCTAGCGGCTCGGCCGCGGGGGATTCGATCCGGCGGCACAGCCGCTCGTTCTCGTTTGCCAGCCGGCTGCTGCCTGCCGCGAAACGCGGCGACGTCGAGCGTCTCTATGCCTGGTGTCGGTGGTGCGACGACGGCGTGGATGCCGCCGCCTCGCCACAGGCGGCGCTTGAGTTCGTCGACCTGGCCACTGAGGACGTGCGGCGGATCGCCGCCGGTGAAGGCCCGGTCGCCGCCGAGAGCCGCTGGCTGGCGGAGCTCATCGGCCGGCACGACCTGCCGCTCGAGGCGGCTCTGGCCCTGCTCGATGGAATGCGGTCGGACCTCACGCCGGCGGCTGGCTTCCACGAGGACGACCTCGTGCGCTATAGCTTCCGGGTTGCCGGGGCGGTCGGCCTGCTCTTGTGTCCGATCCTGGGCCTCGAGGATCGCCGTGATCTCCCCCGCGCCGCGGCGCTCGGCATGGGCATGCAGCTGACCAACATCGCCCGCGATGTGGCGGAAGACTGGCGGCGGAATCGCTGCTACCTGCCGGTGGAATGGACCGACGGCCTGCGGCCTGGCGGCGGGCCACCCGACCCCCGGCAGGTGCGGCAGGGCGTGCGGACAATCCTCGACGTCGCCGACGGCTACTACGCGGCCGGGGAGGCGGGCATCGGCGGGCTCGACCCTGATTCCCGCCTGGCCGTCCGGGCGGCGGCGAGGATCTACCATGGAATTGGATCCCGAATCCGACAGCGGGATTGTCAGGTTCTCCACGAGCGGGCTCGCGTCTCGACGCTCGGGAAGCTCAGGCTCTTCGCCCTCGCCATGCTCGCGCCTGCCGGCGGAGATCGGTCGACACACCTTGATGAACCGGCCCGGCGAGCCCTCGCGACGGCGGAACGACTGGTATCAGAGTGTGGAATATCGGTTCAGGGATGACCGCCCGTAATCCGCCGTCGCATCGCGACGGCAGCGTGTAGGCTCATGGCTTCAAGTTCGTTGACCACCAGGGAGTTTCGTCATGACGTGGGATGCCTGGAGCGTTGTGTTCCCCGGTCTGTCGCTGACGTGCGTGACGGCGGTCGTCCTGTTTCTCCTGGTCGCCTACAATCCGAAAGACGCCTCGTACGGCTCGACGCCG
>CAJBSQ010000312.1 GCA_903958265.1 uncultured Planctomycetaceae bacterium | reverse complement strand
TGGGCGATCGGCTCGGCTCCTGGCGGCAGTTCGCTGCCGCCGAAGATCACAGCGGCGTGCCGCAGCACCGCGGCGTCGAGTCCGAGCTCGTTGGCCAGGGGTTCGTTGAACACGAGCAGCGTCGCGCTCTTCACCGGAGCAGGAACCGCCGGTGAAAACAGCACGGACGGCAGCCGGGTATACGAGTTATCGAAATGCCAGTTCGGGGCGGTGGAGAAAGATGTCATGCGCGATGCTCCCGAGACTGGCAACCCAACGTCAGCCGCATCAGGTCGGCCGCTTGCCATCGAGAGCACTCCTCACGGACTCACGGGCCTCACGCCAGCGGGTCTTGACCGTTCGTTCGCTGCAGTCAAGGAGTGCCGCGATCGTCTTCTGGTCAGCTCCGAGATACCACACAAACTGAAACACCTCCCGCAGTTCGAGCGGCAGGCCCGTGATGGCCTCGTGAAACTGCGACCAGCGGTCGAGCTGCTCCGAGGGCGCTTCCACGCGGGCCACCAGGTCGGAGAGCTCCTCTCCCTTGGCCGGTCCCCGGCGGCGGCCGTTGGTGGCATGGTTGGAGGCGAACGAACCAGGGCCCGCATGGTGCCGGGCGAGGTCGATCAGCTCGCGGTGGAGTTGGGTTGCAGCCAGGGCCATGATCTCGCGCGGCGACTTGAGTTGCACGTCGCCGAGCGCCCGGTGCAGCCGCATGGCCGCGTTCTGAAAGACATCGTCGGTATCGTCCCACCGGCGGACCGTCGGAAACCGGGAAAGCATCCGGCTGGCCAGCACCCGCAGGCGGCTGCCGCAGAGTTCGATGATTTCGTCCCGTGCCGCCAAGTCGCCTGCGGCCAGCCGCTCGAGGCAGGCTGCCAACTGGGAGGCCTCATCGGGATGAAGATCGTCCATGACGGCCGGCCGGAGGGGGCGGGGTGCCGAAATTCGCGGGAAAATCGGAGTGTAGCGGATTTTTTTGCCCCTGCCCTGCCCGGCGCTCGCTTTAGAGGGCAGAGGCGGTGACCATTACCCCGGCAGAGGATCAGCCAGATGTCAGAAGTGCATGAAAACGCAGTGCGTCTCGCACGTGCCCGGCGGTTCTCCGGGGGGCCACGCCTGGGCCATCATCGAGTGTTAGGGCTCAAACGCCACGAAAACGACCCGGTTTTGATCATCACGGCCGCCCAGGTGCGGCTGAGGCGGTGGAGGCGGCTGCCTGAGCATGCCCCGGAGTCGCTGCACGCCGGCCCGGTCGACCACATCCGCAGAATCACCATGGCGCGAGACGCCTTGCTGAGACAGGCCTACGGAGCCTTGCCCATCGACCTGAGTGTCATGTCCGCCGACCGCGGATGAGACCACCCGGTTGGGGCACCACCCGTAGGCCGGCGTTATAACTCGGACATGCCCGGCGACCCGAGCACCCGCGAGCCCATACCGGCATCAGCCGCGGGGAGCACTGTCGGCTCCGAGGGGACTTCTCCATCGCTGCTGAGCGGTGCCGAGGAGCGGTTTGGATTCCAGAGCGTGGGTTCCACAGCGGGCCCGCCGCGGCGCGATCCACCGCTGGGCACAAATCTCGGTGGGGTGACACTCATCCGCGTGCTTGCGGAAGGGGGGATGGGCCGCGTCTATGAAGCGCGGCAGGAAGCCCCGGCCCGAACGGTGGCCGTGAAGGTCATGCGGGTCGGCCTGTTCTCGGCGTCGCTTGCACGGCGGTTTGAGTACGAGGCCCACGTGCTCGCGAGGCTGCGGCACCCCAACATCGCCCTGATCCACACCTTCGGCACGTATGCCGATGGCGGCGGCGATGGCGTGGTGCCCTTTTTCGTGATGGAGCTCGTCGAGGAGGCCCGGCCGATCACCCGGTTTGTCGAGGAGGAGGCCACGCCGATCCGCCAGCGTGTGGCGATGTTTCGGCTGGTGTGTGCGGCGGTCGCCCACGGCCATCAGAAGGGCGTGATCCATCGCGACCTCAAACCTGGCAACATCCTCGTCGACCGGGTGGGCGAGCCGAAGGTGATCGACTTTGGCGTGGCCCGATCGACCGACCCGAATGGTGACGACCACACCTCGATGACCCGGGCGGGCGACGTGGTGGGCACGCTGCGGTACATGAGCCCGGAACAGCTGGGCATCGATGACGGCGATGTCGACGCCCGTTCGGACGTCTATGCCCTCGGCCTCGTGCTCCATGAGATCGTCACCGGCAGGCTGCCCTACGACCTCAGCGGCAGGTCGGCGGTGGAGGCCGCACGGATCCTCGGCGATCCGGCGGCGACGCCCACGGGGGCGGTGGAGCGGACGGCTCGTGAGGCCGGTCGCCTCTCGGCCCTCGATGCCCGCGCCCTGGCCACGATTGCGGCGAAGTGCCTGGAGAAGCGGCCGGGTGATCGGTATGCGACGGCGGTCGAGGTGGAGGCTGAGCTCTCGCGGTGGGAGGCGGGCGAGCCGATCCTGGCGCGGCCCCCGACGGCTATCGAGACCGTGCTGCGGTTTGCCCGCCGCCACCGGGCAGCGACCGCGGCGGCCATCGGCGTGCTGGCGTCGCTGCTGATCGCCGTCTCGGGGATCAGCGTGTTCTACCTGCGGGCTGAACGGGAGCGGGCACTCGCCGTGGAGGCTCGACATGTGGCCATCGACGCCCGCGAGGTCGCGGAGCGGCGCGAGGAAGAGGCAGCCCGACAGGCGGCAGCCGCACGGTCGCAGCTCTACATCTCCGACGTCCTCCTGGCGGCCGAGGCCCGCGATCGCGACAACGTCAGCGAGGCACAGCGACTGCTCGGCGCGGCGCGGCGGCTGGAGGGGGATGCCGGCACGACCCGCCCGATCGAACTCGACTGCCTCGCCGCATCGCTGGATGAGTCGGTGGCCACGCTCAGGGGCCATCCAGGCAACGTCACGGCGGTCGCCTGGTCGGGCGACGGCAGCCACTTCGCAACCGGCGCGACAGACGGCACCGTCCGAATCTGCCGCTTCGCCGACGGCATCGCCGAATGGCCCGGGCGGGTGCTCGAGGGGCAGGCCGGCCCCGTCTGGTCGATCGCCTTCTCGCCCGCTGGCGACCTCGTGGCGAGTGCGTCTTCCACGGGCGACGTGTGCATCTGGGGCGTTGCCGATGGCGAGCTCCGCACGACGCTTGCCGGCCACGAGGGGGCCACCTATGCGGTCGCGTTCTCGCACGACGGCCAGATGCTGGTCACGGGTGGCCGCGAGCGGACCGCGCGACTCTGGGCGCGACTCTTGGATAGTACAACCTGGGAGGACCGGGGCCGGCTGGTTGGCCATGACGGCACGGTCTTCGCCGCCGCGTTCTCGCCCGATGACAGCCTCGTGGCGACGGTGTCGCACGACAAGACCGTCCGGCTCTGGAATGCGGCGACAGGCACCGCCGTGGCCCGGTTGGAAGGGCACTCGGGCCGCGTCTTCAGCCTCGCCTTCAACCCCAGCGGCGGTGAACTGGCGACGGCCAGCGACGACGGCACGGTGCGGATCTGGGATCTCGACCGGCGGGTCGAGCGACGGATGCTCAAGCACCCGTTTCGAGTCAACGGCGTGGCCTACCTTGGTGCCGGCGACCGCATCGCCACGGCGTCGGGCGACGGCGTGCTCCGCCTGTGGAATGCGGCCGACGGAGTCGAGGTGGCCCGGCTCCGCGGTCACACGGCGGCCATCTGGTCGATCGCGGCGGTCCCCGGCGCGGCCTGGGTCGGGACGGGATCGGCTGACGGCACGGCCCGGGTATGGGACACCGATTTCACGGTCGCGCCGGTGATGCGGGCGACCGACAAGGTGCTCGCCGTGACGTGCTCTCCCGATCAGCAGCTCGTGGCCACGGCCCTTGCCAACTCCACCGTCGTGCTCTGGGACGCCGCCACGCTCCGCCAACGAGGCGTGCTCCGCAAGGGGGTAGGGCGGGTCAACGATGTGCGGTTTGCCCCCGACGGCAGCACGATCGCCGGCTGCTGTGACGACGGCACCGTTCAACTCTGGGATCCAGCAAGCCTCGATCGCCGCGAGTGGTTCAAGCCGCACGATAGGCGGGTGTATTCCGTCGACTTTTCGCGGGATGGCCGGTTCATCGCCACCGCCGCCGAGGATCGGACGGCGCGGGTCTGGAGCCTTGCCGGTGCCGCCGCGGTGGGCCCGCCCTTCAAGCATCCCCGGCGGACGTTCTGCGCCACGTTCTCGCCCGATGGCTTGCTGATGGCGACCGCGTGCGAGGACCGCGTCGCGCGGCTGTGGCGGCTCGACGACGGCACGGAAGTCAGACGGTTCGAGCATCACGAGGGACCCGTGAACTGGGTCGCGTTTTCCTTCGACGGCAGGCTGATCGCCACCGCCTGCACCGACGGCGCCGTGCGGGTATTCGACGTGGAAGATGGGGGCCTGGTGTCGGTGATGACGGGGCCCGCCCGGCAGATCTGGAAGCTGGCGTTCTCGCCCGACGCCCACCGAATCGCCGGGGTGTCGGCTGACGGTACC
>CAJBSQ010000311.1 GCA_903958265.1 uncultured Planctomycetaceae bacterium | reverse complement strand
CTCCTGGATCGGGTGCTCTCGGAGTTCCACGGTCGCCACCAGCGGCTCGTGACCTTCTTCGAGGAGAGGTTCCAGGCGGTTCGGCACCACCTGCTCACCGACCAGCCGCTGTCCGACTCGCGGCGGCGGCTCGTGGGCTCGTACTTCACCCAGGAATACGCGCTGGAGAGTGCCGCGCTGTTCAATCCCTCGATCGTGCTCCATCCCGACCAGAGCGGCCTCACCGCCGGCACGGCGCGGTTCATCGTCAGCCTGCGGGCGACCGGCGAAGGGCATGTGTCGAGCGTGGGCTTTCGCTCGGGCACCGTCGACCTGCGGGGCACGATCTCGATCGCCGCCCCCACAGGCTACGTCACCGCCCCGCGGGTCGCGGCCAACGCCGGCTACGACAAGCCGCTGTTCCTGCGAAAGCTCGCCGAACTTGGCGTCATCGACGGGTTCGTCGACCCGCTTTTCTCCACGCTCGACGACCGGTTCCGCCTGCGGGACCTGGAGTCGGCCCTCGCCATCGCGTCACGGCAGCATCGCACCCGTCGTCGTGAGTTGGAGCCGATGATGGCGGCGATCCTGGCACTGGCGCGGGCCAACTACGAGATCGAGTGTGATCCCACCTCCGACATCTCCGAGCGGGTGATCTTCCCTTATTCACCAGCCGAGACCAACGGCATCGAAGACGCCCGGTTCGTGCGGTTCACCGACGACGACGGCTCGGTCACCTACTCCGCCACCTACACGGCCTTCGACGGCAGCGTGATCCTGCCGCAGATCGTCGAGACCGACGACTTCGTGCGGTTCCGCGTGAGCACGCTCAACGGCCCGGAGGTGACCAACAAGGGCATGGCGTTGTTTCCGCGAAAGATCCGCGGATCCTACGTGATGCTTTCCCGGCAGGATGGCGAGAACATGTACCTGATGGAGACCGACGCGCTGCACTTCTGGCATTCGCGACGGCTGATCCTCCGGCCGACCCAGCCCTGGGAATACGTGCAGATCGGCAACTGTGGCTCGCCGATCGAGACGCCGGCGGGCTGGCTGGTACTGACGCACGGGGTGGGCCCGATGCGAAAGTACTCGATCGGTGCGGTGCTGCTCGACCTCGACGACCCAAGCCAGGTGATCGGCCGGCTCGCCGAACCGCTGCTCTCCGCCAACGAGAACGAGCGGGTGGGCTACGTCCCGAACGTCGTGTACAGCTGCGGCGGCCTGGTGCACGAGGGACTGCTCGTGATCCCCTATTCCATGAGCGACTATGCCACGTCGTTCGCCACCGTGCCGCTGGCCGATGTGCTTGCCGCCCTGACGGCGGCGTAACCGATCGTCGCGCCAGAACCACTTCCTACGGCCTGACAACGACCTGATCTGCGACGCCTATGGTGTTTCCTGCGTGACCCATCAGCGGTGTGATGCCGGGCGAGTCGTTCGCCCGGCATCCGCAGCGGATGGCCGCCAGCCTACTTCGAGGCCAACGTCGTGGTGGCCTTCACCGCCTCGCCCGTGGGCGCCGCGGCGACGGCGGCGGAGGAAGCCGCCGACGTGGATGCGATCCCGCAGCACGGCGGCGACACCACGATCGACGACGCCACAATCGTCTCGCAGCACGAGGCCTGCCGCCAGACGAGCCTGCCGCAGCAGTCGTAGGTGGCCACGGTCTCGCACGCGGGAGCACACGCCGGAGCGCAGCAACTCGTGGTGTACACCGGTGCCGGACAGCACGCCGGTGCCGGACAGCACGCCGGGGCACAGCATCGCCGCCGGTGGCAGCCCGCCTCGGCGTCCCAGCCAGCCCCGATCACTGCCAGACAGGTGAGCACGCCGACCGAACGAATCAAAAACTTGCCAGTCATAGTAGGAAACCCTCTGTGAAACTCGGGGCGAACACGAGACGACCCAGACGCGGGTAGCCCTTCCCGAGGCTCGAAACGGTAGGAACGGGCCACCGGACGCGGCAAGGAATGGCACCGCGGTGCTCAGCCGCCGGCACGGAATTCCGTGCGTTTTCGCGGGTGTGGGCCCTGTTTGCCGTTGTTTCAGCAGGCCGTGACAGGGAGGGATTCGAGGGGGACAGGCTCGGTTCGACATTTCTCGCTGGTCGCCCGGCTGCT
>CAJBSQ010000310.1 GCA_903958265.1 uncultured Planctomycetaceae bacterium | reverse complement strand
TTGCCCGTAGCCACAGGTTTCCTACCTGTGGTAATCGACGCCGAGCGGCAGTACAGGTAGGAAACCTGTACCTACGGGGGGCACGCCGTAGGGTGCGGTCGGTTGCTCCTCGTAGCCGCGGGTTTCCTACCTGCGGTCCAGCCTGGTACCTGCTGCAGCAGTACAGGTAGGAAAGTTGTACCTACGTGGGGCGGCCCGCGAGGTGCGATGGAGTGCGGCGTCTTACCCGGATACCGTTTCGAGCCAGTCGGCAAACTTCGGGTACGTCCGCTCGCGGTCAAACTCCGCAGCGGCCAGGCGGCGTCGCCGGCGGTGTAGGCCACGCCCGCCCCATGCTCGTCAATCAGCCGCTGCAGCTCGCCCGGAAGTGAGCTCACGCTCGAACAGGCCCAGCGATTGATGCGCGGCGACACCGTGCCGGAAGCCGATCCCGACGACGTGCGGGAGCTCCTGAACGACCGCCAAGCCTTCGAGCTTGTGTCGGACTATCTGGATAGCGGCTTGCCGATCACGGAAGCCCTGATTCGTGAGATTCACCAGCGACTGGTTGGCGGCGTGCGGGGCGACATGGCGATGCCGGGGCAGTATCGCCTCGTTCAAAACTACGTCGTCAACTCAGCGACCGGCAAGGCCCCTACACACCACCGCCTCCCGGAGCCGTGCCGCCGTTGATGGCGAGGAGAGCGGGCGATCCATCGCGACATCCTCGTGCGGAAGCACCAGTTGCCGGAGAGGCAAGCGATTGCCTTGGGGCATGTCCTGGAACATGGCGCCCTGACCATTCAGAAGCTTGAGGCTCTGTGTGAAGGCGTGAACCGGCGATCATTGCAACGCGACCTGAAGGGATTGCTCGACAAGGGGTTGTTGCTCGTGGACGGCGTGACCAATCGCCTGACGTACCTGGCGGGGCCAAATGCAACCTCCTAAACTCGCGACAAAGCTTGCGACACGACTCGCGGTACAAGAACTTTGCCGGCGAAGCTTCTCTCAAGAAGGCCTTCTCAGCAGAATCTGTGGGTCAACGTGGGAGCTGCTGAGGTATCGGTGGGGTCTGCCGCCCCCAACTCCTCGGTAAAGCTCTTGTGGATGTCGAGGAGGCGAGTCCAACTCCGGGTGATCGCTTCTCCAAGTCGTTCGTTCTCGGCAAGCCCGCAGTCGGAAGCAGCCGGGCCGGGCAACTTCGAGTCTTCGTTGGCCACCCGCTGCAGGACGTCCACCGGGAGCATGGGCCCCGTGGTGCGGACATGCTGAAAGGCGACTTCCCGACGCCGTCTGTGGCCGGCGGAACGACGAAGCGTGGCTGTGGACATGGCCAGAGAATACCCCGAGAGGGCACGGTTTGTGGTGCAGTGATGGGTGTCAGCGGAGCGACATCGGGAGTTCCGAGACGGTTCCGGAGACTTTGAGCGGACCGTTAGGCGTCCAACTGTTGCGAAAGTGTCGTTGACCGCTCTATTCTTGGGGTATGAGCGGCTTAGGAGAACCAAGATGACTCAGTGGCAGGATCACATAGAGAAAAAGCCGGGGGTGCTTTCCGGGAAGCCTGTCATCAAGGGCACTCGGCTATCGGTCGAGATGATCCTGGAGCGACTTGGTGATGGCTGGAAGGAGGAAGACTTACTTCAGTCCTTCCCCCAGCTCACGGCCGAGCACATTCGGGCCGCACAGTCCTATGCCGCAGCAGCCCTCGCTTCGGATGAGACGGTGTTCCTGTCCGAGCCGGTTGCATGAGGATCCTCGCCGACGAAAGTGTCGATGGGCCGGTCGTCCGTTGGCTCCGTAACCTTGGCCACGCGTTCGTGTAACGTCTCTTCTGTAAATCGCGTCGATGTCCGGCTTTGCGATTCAGGCGAGTACGATGGAGGACATGCCTCAGCCGAGTTTTCAGC
>CAJBSQ010000309.1 GCA_903958265.1 uncultured Planctomycetaceae bacterium | reverse complement strand
TGGCTGACGGATCTTCCCCGCAAAAACCCGCGGCCCACGAGTGTCGGCTCGTACTGGGTGCCGCGGAGGCACTCCCCTGCGTGGCCGCGGCGGCCGCATTCCGGAGCCCCACCTCTTTTCGTATGCGACGACGCTAGAATCGTATACACTTCGAGCAGTGAAGGCGGCATAGCATGATTTTGGTCCCGCAGCGTGGCTCGCCCCAACTCACGACGGATTTCTCCACCATGCCCGTTCCTGCCACGCCCCCCAAACGCTCTCTTGCTGTCCGCGAAATGATCGAGGAACGGATCGCGGACGGCCGTTATCCGCCAGGAATGCGGCTCGACGAGGTGGCCTTGGCGAAGGAGTTCGGCGTCTCGCGGACGCCGGTCCGCGAAACCCTCATTCAGCTCAGTTCGTCGGGGATGGTCGATCTCCGGCCGCGACGAGGGGCTGTCGTGGCCGACGCGAGCCCGCACCGCATCTGCGAGATGTTCGAGGTGATGGCCGAACTTGAAGCCATGTGCGGTCGGCTCGCCGCCCGCCGGATCACCGATCAGGAGCAGGCTGACCTGATGAAAACGCACCACGCCTGCGAGCGGGCTCGCGACCAGGGGTCTGCAGACGCCTACTTTATCGAGAACGAGGCGTTTCACCAGGTCATCTACGGGGCCGCGCACAACGCCTTTCTCGCCGAGCAGGCGGGGCAACTGCAGCGGCGGCTACGACCATTCCGGCGTCTTCAGCTTCGGATCCGCAACCGCGTGGGTACGTCCTTTGCCGAGCATCAGGCGATCGTCGATGCGCTGGTTGCAGGAGACGGCGACAAGGCTGCCCAGGCGCTACGCCAGCATGTGATCGTCCAGGGAGAGCGGTACGGCGATCTCGTGGCATCGATCACCCACATGAAATCAGTGGCCCGCGAGCCGGGGCCGTCCCCACGGCCGAAAGCTCCGAAGCGGCCCGCCACGGGCCGACGTGTCCGCACCTAGCCTGCTGGAGAAAGACGAGATGGCGAGTGCCGTGCCGGGCGGACAATGGATCATGGTTGCGGCGGTTGCCTGGTCGGCGGTGTCGTGCCCGGCGGCGTCCCCGACGAGCGGACGAACGATCGAGGCCGCGGTCAAGCCGGGAATGCCGTTCGTTGAGCACGCCACGACCACGCTCGACGAACTGCCGCCGCTGCCGATCGACGGCCCGCTCGACCGGTTTGGCGGACTCGAGGCCCGCCGAGTGACTCCCTCGGGCTTCTTCCGCGTCGAGCGAATCCTCGATCGCTGGTGGCTCGTCGATCCCGAGGGCGCGGTCTTCATCAGCCGGGGCATGAACTCGATCGCGCCGGTCCGAACGGACGGTGGCCGAGAGGCCCTCGTCCGGCGGTTTGGCTCCGAAGGTCGCTGGGCGGCTGCAGCCACGGCGCAGCTCCGGGAGGCGGGCTTTAACACCGCCGGAGCCTGGTCGACGCATGACCTTCTCGACGAGGCCCCCCAACCGCTGGCAGCCACCCGGCTCTGGAGCTTCATGTCGGCCTACGGCAAGAAGCGGGGAGGCACGTTCATGAAGGCCGGGCACGTCGGCTATCCCGGCAACTGCCCGTTCATCTTTGACCCGGAGTTTCCGGAGTTTTGTGCCGAGCACGCGGAGCAGCTGGCCGAGCACCGTGACGATCCGCTGCTGCTGGGACATTTCTCTGACAACGAGATGCCCTGGAGCCGGGCGATGCTCGAAAACTATCTCCGCCTCCCGGCCGATGATCCGGGCCATGTTGCCGCCCGCGACTGGCTCAATGCCCGCTGGAATGGGGACGCTCCTGCAGCCGATGGGATCACCGCTGCCGACCGCTCAGCGTTTCTCGAGTTTGCCGTCGATCGCTACCTCTCGATCGTCGCAGCCGCCGTCCGCACGGTCGATCCTCACCACCTGTTCCTTGGTGTCCGGCTCCACGAGCCCGTGTTCGATCTGCCCGAGGTCTTCCGCGCCGCCGGCCGGTATAGCGACGTGGTCTGCGTGAACTACTACCGAGCCTGGACGCCTGATGAAGAGCAGATGGCGATGTGGGCCCGCGAATCGGGCCGGCCGTTCATGGTCACCGAACACTACGCCAAGGGGGCCGACAGCGGCCTGGGCAACACCGGCGGCGCCGGCTGGCTCGTCCGTGCCCAGCGGGATCGCGGCCTCTTCTACCAGAACTTCGCCCTCGGTCTGCTGCGAACGCGGAACTGCGTGGGCTGGCACTGGCACCGCTACGCCGACAACGATCCCGACGACACCAAAGTCGATCCCTCCAACCGTGACTCCAACAAGGGCATCGTCACATCGCGATACGTTGCCTGGTCTCCGTTGATCGAGGAGATGACGGCTCTCAACCAGCGGGTGTACGGAATCGCTGACACGTTTGACGGCCGGGTCTCGAACGCTGATCGGCCTGCCGCGAGCACGCCAGCGGCAGAGAAGCCGGCCGTGAAGAGGAAGGAGCGGACCGTCGTGTTTCCGGACGATGTCCGCGTGGAGCGGGACGTGTCGTACCTGCCCGCAGACCGCACCCAGAAGGCCGACCTCTACTTCCCTCTGGAGATGCCAAAGGATCACCGGTTACCCGCCGTGATCATCATCCATGGGGGCGGCTTCAACGACGGCGACAAGGACCGCCGCCGCGAGGTGAACATCGGCTCGCATCTGGCCCGCAACGGCTATGTGGGGATGAGCATCGACTACCTGCTCTGGTCGAAGGGCATCCAGAAACCCACCTGGCCGCGAAACCTGCAGGACGCCAAGACGGCCGTTCGCTGGCTGCGGCAACACGCCGATCGCCTGGGGATCGACTCGGACAGGATCGGAGTGATCGGCGGCTCGGCGGGGGGCAATCTGGCGGCGATGCTGGCGGTGACGGGGCCCAGGGACGGCCTGGAACCCGCGGCCCGCGACGAGATACCCACGAGCGTGCGGTGTGCGGTGAATCTCTACGGCGCGGTCGACCTCATGAACTACCACGACATGAAGATGTTCTTGAAGACGAGGGAGGAAGATCCGGAGAGCTATCGTCGCGCGTCGCCGATCAGCTACTGCGACTCGGGAGACGCGCCCGTGATGCTGATCCACGGCACGGGCGATACCGTGGTGGATGTCTCCCAAAGCCGGACGTTCGCGGCGGCGCTGGCCAAGGGGGGCGTGGAACACGAACTCATCGAAATCCCAGGTGCCCCGCACACCTTCGATCTCGACTACGAAGCGTTTGACGTGGAGGCGGCCGTTTTCCGGTTCCTGAATCATCACCTCAAGGCCCCCCACTGAGGGCGGACCACGGAGCCCGCGCCACGATGTCGACGAAGCCGCTTTCAGGGATCCGGGTTCTTGACCTCACGCGGGTTTTGGCCGGCCCGTTCTGCACCATGATGCTCGCCGACCTGGGCGCTGAGGTCGTGAAAATTGAGCGGCCCGACGGTGGCGACGATGCCCGCCAGTACGGCCCCTTCCTGCCGAGCGGCGAGAGCGGTTACTTCGCCAGCGTGAATCGTGGCAAGAAGAGCGTCGTGCTCGATCTCAAGGATCCAGACAGTCGAGAGACATTTTTTGCGCTTCTGGATCGGGCCGACGTCTTGGTGGAAAACTTCCGGCCGGGCACGATGGAGCGGCTTGGTTTCGGGAGCGACGTGCTGCGGGCCCGCAACCCCCGGCTCGTGTATGCGTCGGTCACTGGATTTGGCCGCTCCGGCCCCGACGCCGGCAAGGCCGCCTACGATGTGATCGTGCAGGCTCGCAGCGGTCTGATGAGCCTCACGGGCCATGATGCCGATGAGCCCGTCCGCGTCGGCTCATCGATCAGCGACATTCTTGCCGGCATCTACACGGCGACTGGCGTCTGCGCTGCCCTGCGGGAACGGGAACGAAGCGGAGTGGGATGTGACCTCGACCTCGCGATGCTCGACTGCTCGGTGAGCGTGCTCGAGAACGCCGTGGCGAGATTCACCCTGTCCGGAGAGCCCCCCGTGCCGCTCGGCACCCGCCATCCGTCGATCTCGCCGTTTCAGGCGTTTCGGGCGGCGGACGGGCAACTCGTGATCGCGGCGGGCAACGACCAGCTCTGGCGGACGCTCTGCCGAGCGTTGGGCGACGAGCCGCTCGCCGATGACCCGCTCTTGGTCACCAATCAAGACCGCTGCCACAACGCAGCGCACCTCGAGTCGCAGGTCAACGTCCGCCTCGCCGCTCGCCCCGTGGCCGAGTGGCTTTCGATCCTCGAGCAGGCGAGAGTTCCGGCTTCGTCGATCAACGATATGTCGCATGTGCTCGCCGACCCCCAGCTGGCCGCCCGCGGGATGTGGCATCCGCTCGTCGATCGCGACGGCCGTAGAGTGCTCACGGCCGGCACACCGTTTCGCATCGACGGCGAGAAGCCGGCCCTCCAGCCGAGCTGGCCGCGCTTGGGTGAGCACACGGAGGAGGTTCGCAACGCCTGGCTCATGCCCGCTCGTGGGGTCTCCGGGCCGATGCTGCCCGGCAACGGGGCGGTCGAGAGTCCTACGGCCCCGGCCGCCAGTGGTTCCTAAGCCGGTATCACTGCGGAAAGACCACTCCCGCGCCGACGGCTCAGGCTGTATACTTTTCTTAGTCTTTGGAATACATGGCACGGTCGTCGGCGCTTCGCCGGCACGCCCGAGGGTTTTCATCATGTTCATGTCATGCTCCCGGCGTCACGCTTCCCGACGCAGCCAGCTTGGGTTCACACTCGTCGAACTCCTGGTGGTGATCGCGATCATCGCCACGCTCATCGGCCTGCTGCTGCCGGCCGTCCAGTCAGCTCGCGAAGCGGCTCGCCGGATGGCCTGCTCCAATAATCTCAAGCAGATTGGTCTCGGCATCCTGTCTCACGAGAGCGCCACCAAGACGCTGCCCGCGGGCTTCGAATACGTCAACACGAACCGTGCCGCCTGGGGTTGGGGTGTGTTCATCCTGCCGTACACCGAAAACTCGCAGCTCTTCACGGCACTCAACACGGGCACCACCGAACTCGACACCTATCTGCCGTCGCCTCCCGCGACGATCAAGGCCGCCCTCCAGACCCCGATCAGCATGTTTCGCTGCGCCTCCGACAATGCCAGTGCGCTGAACGAACTCTCTGACTTCGGTGACAAGGCCACGCTTGCCTCGGGATTCTTTCTGGCGACGAGCAACTACGTTGGCAGCGCCGGTGACGGGAAGGTCAATACGGCCGGCAACGGCTCGAATGGCCCAAACAATGCCAACGACTCAGGCGGCGCCTTCTTCGGCTTCCGCGACATGACCCGTGGCCTTCAGCTGAAGAAGTTTCCCGACGGCCTCAGTAAGACACTCCTTGCCGGTGAACGAGCGGGAGCCGTCTCCGCTGCAGCCGCCGATGCGGGCAGGGGAAGCTATGCCGCCGTCTGGGCTGGCAACGGCAAGCCCTCCAACGGCACAAGCCGAAACGGCGCGGGCCGCTGCCTGGCTCGGACCGCCGGGCCGAGTTCTCCCAACTACCCGACGGGATATCCGACGGCGTCCTCTGGCGGCTGGTACATCAACGACTTCAATCCTGCATCGGGCTCTTTCGGCAAGGGGTTCAGCAGCTGGCACCAGGGCGGGGCGAACTTCCTGATCGGTGATGGCTCGGTACGTTTCTTCTCCGACTCGATCGAGCCGCTCGTGCTCTGCGGAGTCGCCCGGCGCGATGATTCGATCGGGGCCGACGGCACCGACAAGTAGTCCACTCGAAGCCCTTGGAGGTCGCCTGATGGTCCGTGGAACATCCCCGTGGAGCCACCGCCGCCTGACGCCCGTCATTCTCCTGGCCTGCCTCGCAGCGACAGGGTGCGGTGACTGGTGGCTGCGAATCACGGAGGTTTCCGGCACCATCCGGATCGACGGCAAGCCTGCGAAGGGCGTGCAGGTCGTCTTTCAGCCGCTCGATGCCTCCCGGCCCCGGGCCCTTGCCCAGACCGACAAAGACGGCGTGTTCCGGCTTGGCCGGCAGGGGCCTGGCAACCGCCAGGGGGCGGCCTCGGGGAAGTACCGTGTGCAACTACTCACCGACACCGACAGCCCAAACGCGGTGATCATCCCGCCGGACTACAACGTGAAGAGCACGCTCGAGTGCAACGTGATCCCCGGGAAGGCCAACGTGTTCGACGTCGACGTGAAGACGAAGAAATAGCCACTGGTCGCAGACGGTTCGGTCAGAGCACCGCCCAGCAGGCGATCGCCCCGACCACTGTCATCGCCAGGCCCCAGGCGAGCCCCTGCCGATAGAGCACGCCGCGGAGGTGCTCGTCGGGGCAGGCCGCCACGCAGAGCGCTCCGATCGTGGACACGCTCGACACGTCCACCAGGTTGCTGCCCACGTTGATCGCGGTAGCAGCGGCGAGAAGCGTCGCCGTCGTCGGCTCTTGGCCGGTCTGGCGGATCACCTCGGGAACGGTCGGCAGGAATGTCGGTAGCACGACGCCCGACGTGCTACTGAATACCGATACCAGGCCCGTGAGCCCCGCCAGCCAGGCGTTGAGCGTGCCGGGCGTGGCACAGGCCGCAATCCATCGGCTGATCACTGCCACAGCACCGGTCTTCTCGCAGAGGGCCACGAGCATGCTCATCCCGCAGACCATCAGGATCACTCCCCAGGGCATGTCCCTGAGTACCCGCGGCTCGTCCCCGGGGCTGAGCAGCATCAGCAGCGTCGCCGCGGTCAGAGCAGAGAAGCCGACGTGCGCGCGAAACACCGCCGCGGCCACGATCACGGCCACCACGGCGGCCAGCGTGAGCCAGTGCCTGGCGTCGCCGCGATACGCTGTCGTATCAATCTGATTCGCCGCGTCGATCCGGCAAGTCCCGGTCCTCCATCCGCCCAGCAGCAGGTAGCCCGCGCCGGCGACCAGGGCGTTGACAAGCACGTTCATGGCGAAGGTGTAGCCGGCATGCCCGCTGAGGCCCATGTCGGCAAGCTTCTCGTCGGCGACCACTCCCATCGGAGTGATCGGCGATAGTCCGCCACCGATTGCCCCGTGGCCCACCATCACCATCATCACCAGCGGTGACACCCCGGCCCGCAGCGCCGCGAGCATCGCGGGCGGCGCAAGGACCGCCGTCGCTGGCACGTTTCCCGCCCCAGCTGCCGACACGGCCACCGCCAGCGCGAAGAACAGCGGCCCGAGGGCCGCCGGCCTGGAACTGCAGAGCCGTTCGGCGGCCCGCGTCACCAGGCCGAGGGTCCCGTTGGCCCGCGCCACCGTGAAGAGCATCGTGACGCCGAGGAGCGTGAGGAACAGGTCGGCTGGAAAGAAGCCGGCGACCGCTTTGGCGGTGAGCTCGAGGCCGTAGCCCGGGGCTACAAAAACACCGATGAGCCAGGCCAGCGGGATCGCCAGCAGGCCCACGTTAACGCTGCAGGCGCAGCTCACCGCAACCACTGCCACGAGCGCGGCCACACAGATGGCCGAGAGCGTCATCGGACACCGCCCAGCTGCTGTGGGATCACCGCCGCCGCCGCATCGCGATGACCAACCCCAGCGTCGAGAGCGCGGCGACCGTCATCGTCGGCTCCGGCACGGCAGTGAACAGCAGGAACACATCCTGGCCGTCGTTGGTAATGCTGAACGAGCCCTGCGTGCCGGTGTCGAGCAGCGCACCCGTCGAGTCGGTAAACGTCGTGCCGCTGAGCGTGTAGTTGGCGAGCGTTGCCGCGCCGGGCCCCGAGAAATCGGTGATCTTCCACGA
>CAJBSQ010000308.1 GCA_903958265.1 uncultured Planctomycetaceae bacterium | reverse complement strand
GGGAAAGTCCCAGAGCCCTTCCCACCATTCGCCCGGGCCGCGACACACCAGGAGCACGCGGTCGCCGTGCCGCGTCACCACGGCCGTCTCGCGGATCTGTTTCGGAGCCCGAGCCGCGGCCATCACTGGAATCTCGGCGACGCGGCCGGCGGCGTACGCAGCGCAGTCGTCGACCAACGGACAGCCGCCGCAGAGCGGCCGATCGGGCGTGCAGACCATCGCGCCCAAGTCCATCAGCGCCTGATTGAAGACGCCCGCGCCCTTCCGCGGCACCACCGCCGCGGCGAGCTCCCAGATCGGTTTGTCGCCGGTGCCTCCAACGGGCTCGTCGTGCCCCGCGAGCCGTGCGAGCACGCGGCGCGAGTTGGCCTCCACGATCGGCGCGGGGAGGTCGAAGGCGATCGAGGCGATGGCGCCGGCGGTGTAGCGGCCGATCCCCGGCAGGCCCAGCAGGCCGGCAACCGTCCGCGGAAACTCCGCGGCGTGATCCGCCACCACCGCCTGAGCCGCAGCATGCAGTTGCCGGGCGCGGCGATAGTAGCCGAGGCCCTCCCAGTGCTTGAGCACGTCGGCCTCGCGGGCGGTGGCGAGCTCGCGGATGGTCGGAAACCTCGCCATGAATCGCCGGTAGAACTCCTTCACCCGCTCCACCTGCGTCTGCTGGAGCATGACCTCGCTGACCCAGACGGCGTAGGGATCGCGCGACCGCCGCCAGGGCAGGTCTCGCTTCGCGCGGGCATACCACCGCACGAGCCTCCGCCGCAGGCCCGCGGCGTCGGCGATCACCGGCGCGGGCGGCTCGGCCGCCGCGTGCCCGGTCTTCCCGGCCGCCTTCCGGACTCTCGCCACTTGCAATCCCCGATTTCCTGCGTTCAAACCACGGCAGTGTATCGCCCTCGACCGACACCCTTCGCACCCGCATGAGCAACCAATCATCACACGGCGGCCGGGGCCGGCGGGGCGGGGCCAAGGAGAAGCTCGCCGTCGCCCGCCGCGAGACGCCGACGGGCGTTGCCTGGGAACTCGTTCATCCGCGGTGCTGCCGCAAGCGGAAGGACGACATCGAGGAGGTGGAGGCCATGGTCGAGGCGGGCGAGGCGGAGATCGCCCACGACGAACTGGTCTGGCTGCTCTCGGAATGCCCCGACTTCCTCGAGGCGCACGTGCAGCTCGGGCTGATCGCCCTGGAAGACGACGACGCCAAGCTCGCGCGGGGCCATTTCGGACGGGCCTACGAACTGGCGCTCAGGGCCGTCGACGCCGCGGGGAGTCTGCACTCGCTGCCCTACGCCCTCGACGGCAACAAGCCGTTCTTTCAGGCGGCCAAGGGGCTCGTCCACTGCCTCGTCGAACTCGGCCGGCCGCAGGCGGCCAAGGAAGTCTGCCAACGAATCAGTCCGCTCGACCCGTCCGACCCGCTCGGCATCCAGCGGATCGCCCAGCGGTGAGGGAAGCCGCGCCCATCCGTAGCCGCGGGTTTTCTACCTGCGGTTCCCCACGGCCCACCGGCGAACCGGGTGCCGGTAGGAAACCTGCACCTCCGTCAGCAGTCCAAGGTGAGGGGTGGGCCAGATCGCGGGGCTTGCGACGCCGGAGAGGCCGTATGCTGCTGCTCGGGCCGTCGCGTCAAGGAGGTGTTCGCGTGATGATCATCCACTCCCGGGCACTCGCCGCTCTGGCAGCCACCACGCTGCTCGCCACGCTTGTGGCGCCGCTGGCCACCGCGGAGGCCGATGATGCCGCGCCGATGATGGCCACCGCCGCGGCCGAGACGATCCGGCTCTGGCCGGGCGACGCGCCGGCATCGCGGGGCACGGCCGACCACGACATTCCCGCCGTGGCCTGGTGGCCGGCACCGAAGCAGGCCGCACCATCGGCCGCGATCGTCGTCTGCCCTGGGGGCGGCTACGGGGGGCTCGCCGACCACGAGGGGAGCGACTATGCCAGGTGGCTCACCACGCAGGGGATCTCGGCCTTCGTGCTCCGGTACCGGCTCGGCAGCAAGGGCTACCGGCATCCCGTGATGATCGGCGACGTCTCGCGGGCCATCCGTCTGGTGCGGCACGACCACGAGCGACTGGGCATCGATCCCGGCCGGGTGGGGGTGATGGGCTCGTCGGCCGGCGGCCACCTGGCGCTCACTTCGTGCATCCAGGGCGGACCGGGCGACGACCAGGCTCCCGATCCGATCGACCGCGGCTCGTCGCGGCCCGATCTCGGCGTGCTCTGCTACCCGGTCGTGAGCATGCTGCCCGAGAAGACGCATCGCGGCTCGCGAAAGAACCTGCTCGGCGACTCGCCGAGCGAGGAACTCGCCGAGCAACTCTCCGGCGAACTCGCCGCGCATGCCGGCATGCCGCCGCTGTTCATCTGGCACACCTGGGAAGACAAGGCGGTGAAGCTCGAGCCGATCCTCGAGCTCTGCCTGAAGCTCACGTCGCACGAGCGGCCCTACGAGCTCCATGTCTTCGAGACCGGCCCCCACGGCCTCGGCCTCGGCGTGCGGCCCTACGACGCCGCCAAGCAACTCCACCCCTGGACGGGCGAATGCCGCCGCTGGCTCGGCGCGCACGGGTTTTGATGTTCTGATTTCTCCGGACACGAAAGCCCGGCTCCCGTCGCTGCCTGCGGCGGGCTTGATCGAGAGACCTGCGACCGACATGACTGCCCGTTTCATCTCGCTCGACGGCATCGACGGCGCCGGCAAGTCGGCCCAGATCGGCCGGCTCGCCGACTGGCTGCGGGGCCGCGGCCAGACCGTGACGACCTGCCGCGACCCCGGATCGACGCCCGTCGGCGACGCCGTCCGCGCGATCCTGCTCGACCGCCACGATCTGCACCTCGCGGCCACCGCCGAGATGTTTCTCTACATGGCGGCGCGGGCGCAGCTGGTGGCCGAGGTCGTGAGGCCCGCCCTTGCCCGTGGCGAGTGGGTCGTCTCCGATCGCTACCTGCTCGCCAACATCGTCTACCAGGGGCATGCCGGCGGCCTCGATCCGGAGGCCATCCGGGGCGTGGGGGGCATGGCCACCGGCGGCCTGATGCCTGACCTCGTCGTGCTGATCGACGTCGATCTCGAGACCTCGGCCCGCCGGCTCGACCGCCCGCTCGACAAGCTCGAGAATCGGGGCGACGAGTTTCGCCGTCGGCTCCGGGCCGGCTACCTCGCCGAGGTCGCGGGGCATCCCAAGGGCATCGCGGTGGTCGACGGCACCGCCGGCATCGACGAGGTCGCGGAGCGAATCCGCGACACGATCCAGTCGACGTTTCCAGAACTCGCCTGAGGGCCTTCGTCTATGGCATGGGAGGGCATCGAGGGACACGACGCGATCGCGGAACGGTTCGTGGCCGCGGAGGCAAACGGCCGGGTCGCCGGCGCCTATCTCTTCGTGGGGCCACCCGGGGTTGGCAAGGGCGCCTTCGCCCTGGCGCTGGGCCGGTCGCTCACCTGCCAGGCACCGCAGCCGGGGCTGGTGGCCTGCGGCAGGTGCGGATCGTGCGTGCAGGCGCAGGCCGGCAGCCATCCCGACATCGACGTCGTGCGAAAGCCCGACGAACGGTCGACGATCCCGATCGACCTGCTGATCGGCGACACCGCCCACCGCATGCGAGAGGGGCTCTGCTGGCGGATCCTGCTGCGGCCCTCAGTCGGCGAACGCAAGGTCGCCGTGATCATGGACGCCGACCATCTGGATGAGGCGGCCAACTGCCTGCTCAAGACGCTGGAGGAGCCGCCGCTGGGAGCTGTCATCATTCTCGTGGGAACGTCGATCGAGCGGCAGCTGCCCACGATCCGCTCGCGGTGCCAGCTGATCCGGTTTGCACCGCTGCCCGCCGAGAAGGTGCGGCTGGTGCTCGAGCGGGAATCGCACGCGGCGGATTCGCCGGTGGATGCCGCAACGCTCGACGCCTGCAGCCGTGCGGCGGGGGGCAGCCTCTCCCGGGCGCGGCTCCTACTCGATCCTGAAATCACCGCCTTTCGTGGCCGGCTGCTCGAACTCTTGTCGCGGCACCCGCTGCACGGCGTCGACCTAGCCCGCGAACTGATCGCCTTCGTCGACGCGGCCGGCAAGGAGGCGCCGCCGCGGCGAGCACGACTGCGGATCGTGCTGGAGTCGGCGCTCGAGGTGTTCCGGGCGGCCGCCACCGGGGCCGTGGGACGCGCGACGGGAGACCCGGAGCTGGCCCGGGCCGCGCAGGCCTGGACCGCAAACGTCGACGCGGCGCTGGCTGCCGTCGATGGCACACTCGACGCGCTCGGCTACGTCGACCGCAACGCCCACATCAGCGTGGTCATCGACGCCTGGACGGCGATCCTCGAAGAGCCACGGCTCGCCAGGCTCTCCTGAACGCCCGCGGAGACGCGGCCCACCCATCCAGCCCCGCCGGCCGGCGTCACGCCGCTCCCCCGGCTCGCCAGATTCAAGGCGGTGGCGGCCTGACCCTGCGGGCTGCAGCGTCGCGGATCGATTTTTCCGACGGCGCCAGTCGATCCATGTGGAAGGGTCATACCGATGGCGGACGGCCCCCATTCAACGGCAGGCGGGCCTCGTTCGATCATGGCGACCACGCACGGCACCACCGCACGCCGCGGTGGTCACATCGTCGCAGCGGCATTCGTGTCGGGCCTGTCGTTCGCGCTGGCGGTCACTGGCCCGGCGGCCTGGGAGCCTCCGCCGGAGTCGATCTTCCAGATCGACGAGGCCAGCGACGATGCCAGCGACAGCACCAGCAACGACGCCGTCAGGGTTGCCATCGAGGACGTTCCCGTGGAGGCGGAACGGCCACCCACCGCCGTCGAAGAGAACCTCCCCGCCGCCGCGGTTCTGCTTGCATCCAAGCCCACGCCCCCCACGCCCACGCCACCGCCTCCCACGCCGCTGCCGGAACGGCTGGCCCTCGCCGATGCGCCCGCTCCCATCGGCACTGCGATCATCGCGCAGGCGCTGCCGACCTCGGTGCGCGACGACGTGCGTGTCGAGCAGCCGGCCACGCCACAGCCGATGGCGACCGCCGGGCCCTTGCTCCCCACACCGGTCGTTCCCCACGAGGTCGGCGACGAGGCCGTCGTGCCCGCGGAGTCTCCCTCGCTGCGAGCGCTCGTCACGCGATTGCAGGCGGAACAACTCCCGGCCCCTGCAGCGGCGGCAGATGCATCGCTGCCGATCGAGAGGCCGCGGGAGTCCCCTGCCGCCGCCCCGCTGCCCGGCGAGGCATGGACCGATCCCGACGGCGTCAACTGGAGCGAGTCACCCGCCCCCGGACAGCCTGCCGAGCCCACGCCCCGCGGCGGCAGGCTCCTGGGCCGGATCGCCGATCGCCGCGCCGAGTTTCGCGGTGACTCTGGCTCGGGCGCCGACGCCAGCGCCGCACCGCCCGGCGCCGGACGACTGCTCGACCGGGTCCGCGACCGGATCGCGCAGCGTCCCTCCCACGACCGGCCGGCGGCCGGTGGAGCGGCCGCGATGCCGACGAACGACGGCACCCAGTGGCCGACGCCCGAAGCGCTCATCGGGCAGCTGCGGCAGCTCGCCGTCAGCGGCGACACCAGCCCTGCCGCGACGTGGGCCGCCGACACCCTGGGGTCGCTGGCGACGGCCACCGACACATCGGGCCCCGGCGACACCGCCGGTGAGGCACCGCTCATCGTGCTCGGCGACCGCGTGCCGGAAGGGATGAAGATCGCCGACGACACCCCCGACGCGCCCCTGGCCTCGCAGATCCGGCGGGCGGCGCTGGCCCTCGCGCGCCGCGTGGCCGTCTGGCGGGCCGCGGCATCGTGCTGCGCGGAGTACGAGGCCGCTCCCGCGGCGGTCGCCGGGGCGGAGGTGGGCCCGGGCCTTGCTGCCGCCTGCACCACCATCGAGGTCGCGCGGCTCCTCGACGGGCTGGAACGGTACGAAGTGTCGCGGGATCCGGCCGACGCCGCCCGGGTGCGGGAGTCGCTGCGGGCGGTCGTGGCGACCACGCTCCCCGCCGCGCGGGCGCTGGATCGTGCCGTTCACGACCACTATCTTTCGCCGAACGTCCGGATCGCGATCAACGACGCCTTCGTGGAGAAGATGCTCCCGGAGTCGACGGTCACCACCGGCCCACTGCAAGACTACGTGCTCGGCAGAAAGGTGCGGGGCACGAAGACCGTCGAGCAGTCGACGGCGATCCGCTTCACGCCGCATCCCACCGAGATCAGGCTCGAACTGCTAGTGATGGGCGAGGTGGCCTCGCGGACGGTCACCAACGCGGGCTCGGTGGCGATCCACTCCCGCGGCCTGTCGACGTTCACGGTGTTCAAACCGCTGGAGGTGTCGCCGCGCGGGCTCTCGTTCGGAGCCGCCCGCGGCTCGGCATCCAACCAGTCGCAGCTGGCCGGCATCGAGACCGGCTTCGACTCGGTCCCGCTGATGGGGTCGATCGTCCGCGGCTTCGTCCGCAACCAGCACGACGAGAACCTCGACCAGGCCACGCGGGAGGTCAACGTCAAGATCGTCAGCCGCGCCTGTCATGAGGTCGATCAGCAGACCGAGCCGCAGTTCACGATACTGGCGGAGCAGATCCGCGAGCGGTTCTGG
>CAJBSQ010000307.1 GCA_903958265.1 uncultured Planctomycetaceae bacterium | reverse complement strand
CGATCAGGCTCTTGAGGCTCTGTGTGAAGTCCTGCATGCCGTCGCGAAACGACTTCTTGATGTGGTCGGCGATCAGGTGATCCTGTTCCTCGAGCACGTATTTCCGCACGAGCACATCGAAGAACATGACCTCGCAGATCGGCACCCGGCTCACGCCCGGCTTGATCGACTTGAGCAGTTTCTGGGCGATGATCCCCTTCATGTTGAAGGCGATCGCGCTGCGGATCGACGCATGCTCCTCCTGCGGGAAGAGATCGAGAATCCGGCCGATGCAGCTCGACGCGCTCGCGGCGTGGATCGTGCCGAACACGAGGTGGCCCGTCTCGGCGGCGTGGATCGCCGTCTTGAAGGTCTCCACGTCGCGGAGCTCGCCCACGAGGATGATGTCGGGATCCTCGCGGACGGCATGCTTCATGCCGATCTCGAAGTTCTTGACGTCGCTGCCGACCTCCCGCTGGTTGATCAGGCACTTGTCCTCGGTGAACACGAACTCGATCGGATCCTCGAGCGTGAGGATGTGCTTGCGGTAGGTGCGGTTGATGTAGTTGAGCATCGACCCGATCGTGGTGCTCTTGCCGGAGCCGGTCACGCCGGCCAGCAGCACCATCCCCTGGTCGAGCACGCAGAGCCGCTCGATGCTCTCCGGCAGGAAGAGGCCCTTGAAGTCGGGGATCGTGTTGTTGACGCGGCGGGCGACCATGCCCATCGCCCCCTGCTGGGTGAGCAGGTTGACGCGGAACCGCCACTTGACGTCATCGACCACGCAGGTGTGGGCGAAGTCGACGCCCCCCTCTTCCTCGAAGATCTTCCGCTGCCGCTCGCTCATGATCGGCACGCAGAGCTGCCGCATCCGGGCGTCATCGATCTTGGGGTGCTTGAGCGGCTGGAGCGAACCCTTCACGCGGATGATCGGCGGCTGGTCGGCCTTGAGGTGCAGGTCGCTGCCGTTGAGCTTGACGAGCGCCTCGAACAGACGGTCGACCTCGTGGCGGTAGCCGTTCGTACCGACGGGCTTGGCAACGTCGCTGGGAGCGGTCTCGATCGTGGACATGGCAGTCGCCGGTCGGAGGATGGGTCGTGGCTAGCAGGGCGGCCGGACGGGAATGCCGCGGCGCTGAAACAGGAGCTTGACATCGCGGATCGTACACTGCCTGAAGTGGAAGATTCCAGCGGCCAGCACGGCGTCCGCACCACCGCGTTCCACCGCGTCCGCGAGGTGCTCCGGGCTGCCGGCGCCGCCGCTGGCAACGACCGGGATGCCGACGGCAGAACTGACGGCCGCGGTGATCTCCAGGTCATAGCCCTCGCGGGTGCCGTCGCGGTCCATGCAGGTCAGCACGATCTCGCCGGCGCCGAGCCGCTCGACCTCCCGCGCCCAGGCCACCGCCTCCAGGCCCGTCGGCACGCGGCCGCCATTGACGAACACCTCCCAGACCTCGCGGCCGTCGCGGAGCACCCGCTTGGGGTCGATGTTGACGACCGTCGCGCAGCTTCCGAGCCGGTCGGCTACGGCGGTGACGAGCTGGGGCGTGCGAACGGCGGCGGAGTTGATGCTCACCTTCTCGGCGCCGGCCTGCACGAGCCGGGCGGCGTCGTCGAGCGTGCGGATCCCGCCCCCCACCGTGAACGGCATGAACACCTTCTCCGACACGCGGCGGACGACGTCGAGCATGATGTCGCGGCCCTCGTGGCTCGCCGTGATGTCGAGGAACACCAGTTCGTCGGCCCCCTCGGCCTCGTAGCGGGCGGCAACCTCGACGGG
>CAJBSQ010000306.1 GCA_903958265.1 uncultured Planctomycetaceae bacterium | reverse complement strand
GACCTCCTCGATTGGCTTGGTGGCGTGCTTGCCCCGCATCTTCGGGATCGCGCAGAACGTGCAGGTTCGGTCGCAGCCCTCGGAGATCTTGAGGTAGGCCATGTGCCGCGGAGTGACCCGCATCCGGCCAGAGTCGTCGAGGGCCCGCGCCGGTGCCGGCCGAAAGATGCTCCGCTGGTCGCCGAGCCCGCCGATCAGCCGCTCGGCGGCCTTGGCGATCTCATCCCGCGAGAACACACCGATCACCGCGTCGAGCCCGGGCAGCTCCTCGAGCAAGCCCTCCTTCTGCCGCTCAGCGAGACACCCCGAGACGATCACTCCCCGGGTATCGCCCGCCTTCTTGAGGTTGAGCATCTCGTGGATCGCGGCATACGACTCGGCCCGGGAGGCGTCGATGAAGGCGCAGGTGTTGACGATCACGAGGTCGGAGCCCTTCGGCTCGGCCACGAGCTGCCAGCCGTCCTCCCGCAACAGCCCGAGCATCCGCTCGCCATCGACGAGGTTTTTGGGGCAGCCGAGGCTCACCATCGCAAAGGTGCCGCGGCAGGTGGCGGGATCCACCGGCGGCACCGCGGGCAGCGGGCTCCCCGCCACGCCGCACGACGCTCCACTTCCATCTACGATCGGCAGGAGGTGCATGTCAGGTCCGCTCCGCAATCAGCTTGTCGAGCTCCTCGCGGAGCCGCGGGAGGATCGCCTCGTAGGGGAAGGCGCCGAGTTCGGCGCTCCGCTTCTTGAGGTTGACGTGCGTGGGGCCGCACCACAGGCCGAGGTCGGCATCGTCGGTCTCGCCCGGGCCATTCACGCGGCAGCCCATCACGGCGATCGTGATCGCATGGTCGGCGGCATACGCCGTCATCGTCTTCACCTGCTTCGCGAGGTCGATGAAGGCCTCATTTTCGACGCGCGAGCAGCTCGGGCAGGAGATGATGTTGAGCGACGAAAGGCCGTAGTCGACGACACTCCGCACGCGGCCCGCCTGAATGTCGGCGAGGATGGCGTGGGCGGCGGCGATCTCCTCAGGCTTGTCGGCGTTGGAAACGGTCAGCGATACGCGGACGGTGTCGCCGATACCCCGCGAGATCAACTGCTCGAAGGCGATCCGGGTCTTGATGATTCCGTCGGGGGGCATCCCGGCCTCGGTCACGCCGAGGTGGAGGGGCACGTCGGGCCGCTGCTCCGCAAACCGACGGTTGACCTCGATCACCTTCTGAGGGTCGGAGTCTTTGAGCGAGACGGCATAGCGGGTGAAGCCGAGCGAATCGAGCAGCTCGCAGTGCTCGAAGGCACTGGCGAGCATCGGCCCGATCGAGTCGTCGGCCGCGAACTGTTCCTTCTTGGCCGGGTCAACGCTGCCACAGTTCACGCCCACGCGGAGGGCGCAGTCGTGGTCGGCCGCCACGCCCGCGATGAACCTCACCTTCTCCTGCCAGGGCTTCGTCGGCTCGTGGTGATAGAGGTGGCCGGGGTTGTAGCGGAGTTTGTCAACGTGCGGGGCCACCTCGAGGGCGAGGCGGTAGTTTTCCTGGAGGTCGATCGCGAGGTTGGCCGGGGTGCCGGCCCGGATGGCCTCGAGGGCCGCGGCATCCTTCTTCGAGTCGACGGCGATCCGCACCACGCCCGCGCCGGCGGCATGGAGCGCGTTGGCCTGTGCGAGCGTGGCCGCCACGTCCTGCGTGTGGGTGGCGGTCATGCTCTGGGCGGCGATGGGATGTCCGGCCCCGATGGTGATGCTCCCGATCCGCACCGCCCTCGTAGGATTTCGCTTCAGTTCGACCACGGTCTCTCCTCGCCCACTCATCTGTCCAGCCATCGCTCCGGCGCGACTCACGCGAACAGTAAAACCATAGCAGACGTGCCCTTGCCGGCCATATCAACCCGCGATCCACCGGCCGGCGGCGGCGCGAAACCGGCCCTCCCGATGCCGCCGAGACGATACACTCCGGCCCCATCGGCAGCGACCCTCTCCCCCGGCAGCACAGCCCCGGCCGGCGACACGATCCATCGGCATGCGATACGACCCCCAGCTCCACATCGTGCTGCACGAGCCCGAAATCCCCCCGAACGCGGGCAACGTGGGCCGCACCTGCGTCGCGATCGCCGCCAAGATGTGGCTCGTGCGGCCGCTCGGCTTTCAGATCGACGACTACTACCTGCGGCGGGCCGGGCTCGACTACTGGGACGAACTGGAGTGGGAGGTGGTCGATTCCTGGGCCCACCTTCAGGAGCGGCTCGCCGCCTCGAATGCCAGCGGCATGTGGCTATTCTCGGCCCGGGCGACGCGGCCATACACGGAGGTGGCCTACACACCGCGAGACGTGCTCGTGTTCGGCAAGGAGTCGAAGGGGTTGCCGCCCGAGATCACCCAGCCGCATCCCGACCGACTGCTGACGATCCCGTCGCGGCCTGAGGTGCGGAGCCTCAACCTTTCAAACTGCGCCGCAATCGTTGCCTACGAGGCGATCCGGCAGTGGGGCGTCGCCTGACGCGGCCCGCATCGGTACGCGTAGCCGCGGCTCAGGCCGGGGGGCGGATCGCGATGCCCTGATCGTGGAGGGCCGTCCGCGTCGCTCTCGCGATCGCCACCGCGGCCGGAGCGTCACCGTGGATGCAGAGCGTGTCGGCCCGCACCGTGATTTCGCGGCCGTCCACGGTCTGCACCGTGCCCGCGGTCACGAGTCGCACCGCGCGGGCCGCGACCGTGGCGGGATCGTCCACCACGCCGCCGACGGCCGCCCGCGGCACGAGTGCGCCATCCGCCGCGTAGCCACGATCGATGAATGCCTCCTCGGCCACGACGAGGCCGCGGGCCCGAGCGGCTGCCACCAACGCCGTGCCCGCCATCGCATAGACGACGAGCCGCGGCCACCGCTCGGCGAGCATCGTCGCCACCGCATTCGCAAGGACCGGGTCGCGGCCGACCTGGTGATAGAGCCCGCCGTGAAGCTTGACGTGCCGCAGGGCCGGGCCGGCGACGGCCGCAACGACCGCCACCTGCGCGGCGACCAGGGCAGCGCACGCCGCGGGCTCGATTGCCAGTTCGCGGCGGCCGAAGTGGGCGGGATCGGGGTGGCCCGGGTGCGCACCAATCGCCACCCCATGGCGGCTTGCGAGTGCCACCGTTTCAGCCATCAGCTCGAAGCTGCCGGCGTGGACACCGCAGCAGACGTTGGCGGAGGAAATCAGCGGCATGAGCTCCGCATCGTGCGGAGCCCCCTCGCCCAGATCGCAGTTGAGGTCGGTGGTCCTGGCCGTTCCCAACGTCATCGCCTCTCTCCCGGGCGAGTCAGACCAAACCGCACCGACGCAGCCGCCTCACGATCGCGGAGCGCCTGATGGGCTTCCTCGATCGTCGCCTGTCGCCAGCAGACCAGATCACCCGGCCGCAGCTGCGCCGCCACGGGCAGATCGGCCGCGATCACGTGGCCGATCACCGGGTAGCCGCCGATCGTCTGGGCGTCGGCGAGGAGCACGATCGGCTGGCCGTCGGGGGGCACCTGCACCGTGCCGGGCAGCACGGCGACCGACCGCATGCTCCCGGCGCCCTCGAGGCCACCGCCGAGGGGCTCCCCCTCCAGCCGCACTCCCATCCGATCAGAGCGGCTGCTCGTGCGGTGGGTCATCGACCAGATCGCCTCGCCGTAGTCGGCGGACTGCTCACCCGGGATCATCCGCAGCGTGGCAGGGCGGACGAGCCCATCGGCGACGGGGGAGGCCTGCCCGAGGGCGGTGGCATCGACGACGTCGCTCGGGCCGAGAGGCACCCGATCTCCCGCCGCCAGCGGCTGGCCGTTGATGCCGCCGAACCGCGCCGCCGTGAACGTGCTTGAGCTGCCCAGCACGCGATCAACGCGTATGCCACCGTTGATGGCAAGATAGCCGCGGCAGCCGCGGACGGCATGGCCCATCCTGACCACATCACCCGCCGACACCAGCAGCGGCCGGCCCGACGGAAGCCCGGGAAACTCCCCCCCCGTGACCGCCACAACCGCGGCCGCCTCGAACCGGATGTCCGGGCCCAGGAGCGTGACCTCGAGCGCTGCGGCATCCTCGCGATTGCCGACGAGCAGGTTCGCCAGCCGCAGCGACACGGCGTCGGCCGCCCCCGACAGCGGTACCCCGCTTGCACGGTATCCGGGCCGGCCGAGATCCTGAATCGTGGTGAACAGCCCGGGCTTGAGCACCGTGAGGGATCGCCCCGGCACGTCGGCCGACTGCCGCGGTGGTTGGGCCTCGCCGCCGCGTGGCTCCAGCAACTCGTCGGGCGTGATCTCGACGAATCGCACGCGGTCGCCCACCTCGAGCAGCGACGGCCGCACCCGCGTCGCATCGAAGAGCCGTGCGGGCGACATGCCGAGAATGTTCCAGCCCCCCGGGCTTGCAAACGGATACACGCCGGTCTGGGGTCCGCCGATCCCAACCGACCCTGCGGGCACCCGCAGTCGCGGGGTGCCGCGCCGCGGCGTCACGAGCCTGGGGTCAAGGCCGGCAAGATAGCCAAACCCCGGCAGGAAGCCGATCGCCTGCACGAGGTACTCAGGCTCGGTGTGGAGGGCCACCAGCGTTGGTCGCGAAAGGCCGTGGGTGAGGCACACCTCCTCCAGATCGGGGCCGCGGTCGCCGCCATAGCACACCGGAATCTCGTGACACACGCCCTGCTGCGCCACCGGCGTCTCATTCGCAGCCGCCGCAGCCGCTGCCACGGCTTCCCGAATCGTGGCAACCGACGCGATCCGCAACGGGTCGTAGACCACGGTCACGCGATCGGGCGACGGCACGATATCGACGACGCCGGCGATGGTCGCGGTATCGATCGCCGCGGCGATGCCGCGCACCCGCGCCGTCGCCGCCTCGGCAGTCTCCGCGGCCACGAGCACTGCCAGCGCACGATCCCCGACCCCAACGATGGTCATGCAACACCCCGAAACCGCGTGGCCCCACCTCAGGGCACATCGCCCAGCGCCAACGCCGCGAACGATGCGAGCCAGTGTTCGCCGACATACTCCCCGCCAACCGTCCGCGGCAGCCCTGCCTCCAGATGCCGCTTCGAGGCTGCGAGCAGGTTGGCAACCCGAGCATCGCCGGCAGGCAGGCCGCTGGCAATCCGCCCGAGCATCCAGGCCCGCGAGAGCGCGAGCCCATCGAGGTGGGCGATCTGGGGATCGTGCCGGTCTACCACCCGGGGCAGCTTCCCCAGCGGCCCGAGGTCGTCGGGGAGGAAGGTGTCGAGCCACGCCCGGTAGTCGGCCTCTGGCAGCACCGCCCGCATCGCCGCGGCCTCGGCGAGGATCGGCGAGAGGAAATCGGTGAGCGACGGCTCGTAGGCGACCGGTGCCGCACGATCCGCTCCATACCAGCGGTCGGCCGCCTCGGTCAGCCCGCCCTCCAGCGCGGCATCGTGGCAGGTTCGTGCGAAGTCGATCGCGAGGATCGCGGCGAAGGCTGTATTGGCATGGGTGCCGGTGCGGATCGGGTAGGG
>CAJBSQ010000305.1 GCA_903958265.1 uncultured Planctomycetaceae bacterium | reverse complement strand
TCGTGGGTTCTTCGGGGCAGGCGACCATCCCGCCTCTGCAATGAGTTGTCTCCAAATCAGCCTCGCGAGACAAATGCCTTCGCCAGCCTCCGCGAATCGGGCCAGCGAAGGCCGCCCCTGCCAGCGGGAGCCGCTCCCAGGAGGCACCCTCGTGCCGGTGTGTACGATGCATGCGGCCAGACCTCGTCGTCGGCTCGACTCCCTGGCCTGCGTGCAGGGCGTGGACAACGGCGTCGGCAGGGTGCTCGACTGGCTCGACGCCGAGGGGCTGGCCGACGAGATGATCGTGATCAACACCACCGACAACGGCTGGTATCTCGGCGACTTTGGCCTCTACGACAAGCGGTTCATGGATGAGCCGGGGCTCCGGGTGCCGCTGCTGGCCCGCGGTCCGGGCATCAAGGCGGGCGGCACGCCCGAGCAGTTCGTTGCCACCATCGACTTCGCCCCGACGATCCTCGACCTCGCGGGCATGCCGGTGCCGGAGTCGATGCAGGGGCGAAGCATCTCCTACCGCTACGACCACGACCCGGGCAACCACAACATCCGGGCCCACTCTGGTGTCCGCACGGCCACCCACGGAACTCCCTCGTCACGGCGTGCCGAAGGCGTCGGCGTAGGCCGTGAGTGCGGCATCGGCGATACCGGCACGCACCGCGATCGACCGCCATCGCCCGATGGCGGCCCGCACTTCGCCGATGATCGCTCTCGCGGTGGCGGGCCGGAGTCCGAAGCGATCGGCCCGCGCGACGGCCTCCTCGATCTCCGCCGCCGCATCCAACCCGAAGGGTGAATCCTCGCTCACGGGCGTTTGCCGCCCATGGGCCCGGTCGATCATGGGAGCTGGATTGATGTCATAGGCAGGCGAAAGGGCCCACTGGCCCGGCGCACGCATGAGCAAGCCGTGGTTTCGCATGTGATCGTCGACGTTGCCGATCAGGATCGAATATGCGACACGCCGCCACAGTTGCGCCAGGTCCGCAGTCACGGCGTGCCCATGGGCGCGAATGGCGTCGGCCAGCCGCGTGTAGCTGCCTGGGTCGCCGGGCAGCAACCCCAGCAGCGTCGCGGCCGAAATGAACGGAATGCGTCGCGTGCCCTCCCGATCAAACCGCCGGATGACAGCCACCCCATGGCCATCCACCACAGCGAGCCGATGGTCGGCCGTATGGATGCCCGCCTCACGAGCGACCGCGAGCGCCAGAATCTCGCCGGTCGCGATGTCGCTAACATCGTCGGGCTTCGAAAACTTCGCCAGTGCCAACGTGCCATCGGGCAGGGAGACGAGACATTTCGGGCGGGCACCACCGAGCGGCGAACCCGCGCCCAAAAGAAATGCCAGATCGCGAGATGAGGCTCGGTCACCATGCACGGCGTCTGTCGCCGCCAGGAGTTCCCGCAGCCGAATGAGCGGCGGGATAACTCCCCTCGTTGCGCCGAGGAAGTCGGTGCCGCCTGATGGCCGCAGGCGGATCGCCCCGATCCGGGCCGTATCTTCGATCGCCAGGAGGTACTCGATGGCCCGGTAGGGGCGTCGCTCGAGCACACCCTGGCGCACCGAGCGATCGATGACGATCCGCCCCCAGCGATCTGGCCCAGCGTCGGCCAAGGCTCCGGGGAGCTCAAGTGCATGGAACACACCTTGCCGCAACGGCAGAGCGGTAGGGTCGATCGCGAAGGCATCGGCGCGGGCGAGCCACGCAGACGCATACTCGAACCCCACGGCCGCGCTGCGGTCGTGGGCATAGAGGGTGCCCACTTGCAGCGTCTCGTCCGCCCAATCGACGCAGACATCGAAACGGTTCGAAGTCATGTGCCATCGTCCCGAGACGGTCGGCGGCGAATGCGTGGCGGAAGGGCTGCCATCTCGAGGTCGAGGCCAAGCGCATCGCGGTCGGGGGCAGCGAGCGTCGCCAGCCGATCATGGAGTTGGAGCACGAACACCGCGGTGGCGAGCGTCCCGATTGCCACGCTTGGGTCGCCGCGTTCCAGACGCCAGAG
>CAJBSQ010000304.1 GCA_903958265.1 uncultured Planctomycetaceae bacterium | reverse complement strand
GGGCTGGCCGTCGGCAGGCCGGGCGCGGTCGGCACGATCGACTTGTTGAGGCGGGCGAGCAGGCCACCGGCGGCCTGGCAGACGCCGGTCGACGCGGCGAGCACCGCGACGGAGAGAACCATGGGCAAAACGAAATGACGCATCGGAACAACTCCCTGTCGGTGATAAAATACGTTCCCGGCCGACGGTTTCACGCGGCTGGGCGGGGGCATGCTTGCCCCTTAATGTCGACGGTAGTTGGGGCCGCCACGGCCTCAAGCCTTCGGCCCCACGGAAGAAGACGTGGAAGGCGGTCATCGGCCCGGCTGTGCGGGTTATGACGGTGGCGCCGCCCGACGCCCCGCCCTTGCGCATGGGCCAGGAGCATGGTGCTCCCGAAGACCGGCCGCGAGTCTACCGGGTGGCAGAGGAGGGTAGACTCCGGGTCATGAAGCGACCCCCTCGTCCGCCAGCGCGTCCTCGGAAGCCCGATCCCACTCCAGCGAGGCCGCCGGAGGGCACGTCGAGCCGGAGGGTCCGGCCGCCGGTCGGCCCCACGGCCCCTCGCGCCGACGCCCGTCGGCACCAGGGGAAGACGGAGGAGATGTTCCACGGGGTGCGGGCCTGCGAGGCGGTGTTCGCACGGCGGCCGGGCGACATCGTCCGCGTGTACGTGACCGACGCCACCCGAAAACGGTTTGCCCGGCTGCTCGAGTGGTGTGCCTGCGAGCGGAAGGGTTTCCAGCTGGTGGCCGACGAAAACCTCGAGCGGCTCACCAAGTCGATCCACCACGAGGGCGTGGCGATCCTGGCCGCGACGGTGAAGCGGTGGAGCCTCGACGATCTCCTGGCCCACGTGGCCTCGGCGAAGACGACGGGGCCGCTCGTCTATCTCGACGGCGTGCAGAACCCGCACAACCTGGGCTCGATCCTGCGGACGGCGGCCCACTTCGGCGTCGCCGCGATCGTCGGCCGCGCGGGGGAACTCCCGCCGCTCTCGCCGGCGGCCGTGCGGGTGGCGGAGGGAGCCGCGGAGTTCGTGCCCGTCTGCGATCTCGCCGACCCGGCCGCCGACCTCCGGCGCATCGTCAAGGCGGGCTTCCGGATCATCGCCACGTCGAGCCACCGCGGGAAGCCGCTCGCGGAGGTGAAGCTCGACGGCCGGGTGATGCTCGTGCTGGGCAGCGAGGGGGAGGGCGTGTCGCGGCCGATCGAGGCGGCGGCCGCGGAGTGCGTGCAGATCCCCGGCACCGGGACGGTGGAGAGCCTCAACGTGGGCGTGGCCTGCGGCGTGGTGCTCGGCGAAGCCTGGCGGCAGCGCGAGGGTCAGCCTAGCGGTAGGTGAGCCACGCCGTGGCCGTGCAGTCGCGATCGGCCACGACGCGGACCCAACGGGCCTGAACGCCGGGGGCGAACACGATCTCGCGGCCGGCGTCGTCCGGCGGTGGCGGCGCCGAGGGCGGCCGCGAGCAGCCCGCTGGAAAGCAGAAGCCGGATCATGGAGAGAAGCGTTCTGGGGAGAGAAACGCCGCGGGTAGGGGAGTCGCTCCGGTGAGGGCGAGATCGGCGAGCACCTCCCCCATCACGCTGGCGAACTTGAAACCATGACCTGAGAAGCCGGCTGCGACCGTCACCTGCGGGTGCTCCGGGTGCAGGCCGACCACGAAGTGGTGATCGGGCGACATCGTGTACAGGCAGACCTCGTGGGCAGACCGCATGCGGCCCACGCCGGGAAGGTGATCCGCCAGCCAGCCTTCGATCGTGGCCTGCTCCGCGTCGTCGATCCGCCGATCCACCGTGAGCGGATCGGCGACGACCTGGCCGCCGGTGTGCTCGGCGAGCTTGAGCCCGCGGCCGTCGAGCAGCGGAAAGCCGTAGAAGAAGCCGCGCGGCGTGTCGAACGCAAAGGTGGGAATCGCGGCGGCGGCGTCAGCCGAGAGTCCGGCGGACGGGGCATACCAGAACAGCGACTTGCGGAGCACCGTGAACGGAATCATCGGCAGCTGAAGCAGCGAGGTCGCCCACGAACCTGGACAGAGCACGAGTCGGCCGGCTGCGAACGACTCCTTGGCCGTCTCCACCACCACGCCCTGGCCCTCGACCCGCCAGCCGCGAACGTCGTGCGCGGCCTCGATCACCGCGGTGTGACGCACGGCCACGTCGGCGTGTGCCCGCACGCAGGCTTCGACCGCGAGATGGCCCGCGGTGGGCTCGAACACCGACTCCCAGCCGTCGGGGATTGTGAACGCCGGCCAGCGACGCATCGCCTCGCGGGCAGGCAGGTGCTCGATGGCGAGGCCGTGCGCCGCCGCCGAGCGGAGCGTGCCGACGAGCACGTCGCCGTCGGCGGGCCCCGACGAGAGCAGGCCGCATTCGGTGAGCAGCGGTGTGGCTGTTTCCCGCTCGAGGTCGCGCCAGAGTTCGCGGGCCCGCCGCAGCAGCGGCACGTAGTCGGGATGCTCGTAGTAGGCCAGCCGGATGAGGCGAGTCTGGCCATGCGAACTGCCGCGGGAATGGCCCGGTGGAAAGCGATCGACCGCCAGCACGCTCGCGCCGCGGCGGGCGAGGTGGGCGGCTGCCGCCGTGCCGATGCCGCCGGCACCCACCACGATGACGTCGAAGCGTCGCATGCCGCAGGCTCCCGGGGTGCGGTCTGCCGCGTCAGATGCGGACGAGTTTCGTGACGCGGCCGGTGCCGACCCACTCCGCGACGACGATGTCGCCGGTCGGCGTGAAGCAGGCGTCGTGCGGATGGACGAACTGGCCGTCGATCCACTTGTCGGGCTGCGTCCGCAGGTCTTTGATGTCGGCGAGCCGCTCGACCGCCCGGCCCAGCCTCGCCACGGGCTTGTCGTCCGGGCCGAGAATCGTGACGCAGGCTTTCAGCTCGGGCACGAGCATCAGGCCGTCGCGGGTGTCGATGTTGGCCGGCAGGCCGAAGCCGGTGAGCGTGTCGTGGTAGGTGCCGTCGATCGCGAACCGCTGGATCGTGTGGTGAGCCCGGTCGCAGACCACGATCGTGGGCTCGCGGGGGGAGCCGTCGGGACGTGGACGGCGGTCGATCCAGATGCCGTGCGGTGTGTTGAACGTGCCCGCGCCCTCTCCCTCGCCGCCGAACGACGAAAGCCACTTCGCGTCTTGGTCGTAGCGATGGATTCGGAACGAGCCGTAGCCGTCGGCGAGCAGGAAGCCGCCGTCATCGAGGAAGGCGACGTTGGTGGGCAGGAAGCCCTTGCGGCTCCAGTTCTTCTTGGTCGAGAGATCCTCACCCGGCGCGTAGCAGCCCGCCTCCATCGGCGCCTTGCGGAACCAGACAATCTCCCCCTGCGGCGTGAGCTTGGCGAAGCACTTCACGTCTTGATAGCCGCAGACGTAGAGGAACTCCTCGTCGCCTTCCTTGCGGACCTCGATGCCGTGGCCGCCCCCCTGAAACTCGCTGCCGAAGGCCCGCACGAACGTCCCCGCCGGATCGAACACGAAGATCGACGGGTGGTCCTTCTTGCCGGCCGTGCCCTCGTGGATCACGTAGAGGTTGCCTGCTGCGTCTACCGCGACGCCGTGCGTGGTCTGCCAGGTGAAGCGGTCTGGGAGCTGCGGGAAGTGGGGAAGCACCCGGTAGCGGTGGTCGCCCTCACCAATGATGGTTTCGGCCGCCGAGAGCCGCCGGGCCCGGGCGAAGGCGGGCGCCGCCGCGGCGGCCGTCACCGCGGCGATGCCGGAGGCAAATCGGCGACGGGTGAGACGACACCGGGGCAGTGGCGACGCGGGCATGCCAAACCTCAGGGCGGGCGGACGGACTTCACCCGGCAGAGCATACCCCTGCGGCATCCGAGTCGGCCACCGGCCCACGGATCAGGCCGCACCGGGCGGCGGCGATCAGAGCAGCCGGTTGGCCCGGAACCACTCGCCCGTGTCGCGGAGACGGTCGTCGAGCGGCGCGGAGGGGGTGAACTGCAGCTGGCTTCGCGCCTTCGCGGCCGACGAGGCCCAGCTGCGGGCCGTCGCCTCGCGGAGCTTGTCGGGCGAGACGATGCTTCCCTGACCGAGGAGATTCCAGAAGCCTTCGACGGCGGCGACGATGGGATACGCCGCCGTCGCAGGGAGTTTCACCACCAGCACGCCGCGGCCGATCGCCTGCCCGATTCGCCGGCCAAGCTCGGTGTAGGTGGGGTGTTCGCGGTCGTCGCAGGCATGGTACACGCCCGTCGGAGCATGGCCGGTGGTGTGGCCGGAGGCATGGCCGTTGGTGCGGCCGTTGGTGTGGGCATGACCGTTGGCAGTGCCCGACACGGGCGTCATCCGCTCGCCGCGTTCGGCAGCGGCGAGTATCAGCGCGGCAAGATCGGCCACGTGAATCAGCGAGAGGGGCACCGGCCGCAGGCCCATGGGTAGATGGAGCCGCACGAGATTGATCATCTGATACAGCTGGAGAATCTTCGTGTCGTGCGGGCCGAAGACCACCCCGGGCTGGACGGCCGTCACCGGGAGCCGATCCGCGCGCCGCCGGAGTTCGATTTCGCCGGCGAGTTTGCTAACGCCGTAGTTCGATACGGGAGCAAATGAATCGGTCTCGTCGCGAATGCCGTGGTCCCGCGGTGGTGGTCCCGCCGCCGCGAGCGACGACACGTGGACGAACACCGGCGGAGAACCGAGGTCGGCACAGGCATCGGCGAG
>CAJBSQ010000303.1 GCA_903958265.1 uncultured Planctomycetaceae bacterium | reverse complement strand
GTCAGGCAGGACCGATATCCGCCGAGAGTCGATGTGCCTGGAGGCAACGCCGTACTTCTCCCATGCCGCTCGAATCGTGCCGGCCGCCGCATTCGCCGCGCTCCGCCCGCTGCTCCCGCCATTCAACGCGGCTACAAACTCGGCGAAGCGGATCGAGATCTCGCGGAGCTTGTCCTGCTTGACCGGTTCGGTCAGGTAGACAGGCCGGAAATCGGACAGCACGACACCCATGCGATCTCCGCTTACGACGTTCTTGGTATCGGGGAACCATTGATCTGCCGTCGCCTCACTGGCCACCGCAGGGCTGTCATCCGTGCCATCTCGTTCAGAGGATACGCCACGCGCACGTCCGGTGCAAAAAGCCCCGGCCACAGGCGAAACCTGGACGCCGGTGAGCGGCAGCCCTCACGATCAACCTAGTTTTCCCATCGTCGGCAGCAGAGCGGTGCGATTGCGTGAGGGCAGGCGACTGTATCGGACTGACTGGATCTTCAACGGAAGCGCTTCGGAAAGTACCGATGCAGGCACGAGACAGGTGCATACTCGGCTGTTTCCTCTTGCGGCGCCCACGCACGGATCACGGTGGCATGCGAAAAACAGCCTTCGTCTGTACCGTCTTGCTGATGGCTGCCCCACTGCTGGGCGTGGCTGGTGCAGCCGAAGCCCTCGATTCGCTGGATCTCGGTGCCTTCACCCCGTTCGATGCAGGGGTCGAGGCGGCGTACGAGTCGGATCCGTTCGTGCCGTCCTACGATCCAGCCGCAGTCATGCCGTCGAGCCCATCGGGGGGTATGGCCCGCGCGATTTCCGGTCAATCAGCCCGCCAGTTCTACGTGAGCAGCATCGTTGGCGGATCGTTCCTGGTGGTGACCGCCGACAACAGCCCGTCATCCATTCTCACGGCTGGCGGCGCGGTGGGCGCCGCGATCGATCGATCCAACGGCCGGCTGCGAGTCGAGCTTGAGGGACGATATCGCGACCCCATCGAGCAGACGTATCTCGGGTTCAACAGGGAGCCGCCGAAGGACATTCCCGGCCCGGGGCCCGTTCCCCCCAAGCCGGACCTCATCGGCACGATGGAGGCCAAGGCCTATGGCGGGTGGTCGGCGATGGCCAACGTCTGGCGTGACTTCCAGTTCACCGATCACCTCGACCTCTACGGGGGGGGCGGCATCGGTGCGGCCGGCTTCAACACCTCGTTTCAGCAGATCGACACGCCAGAGCCCGCCCCGATTGTCTACAACTACCGCACCTCCTATGCTTGGCAGCTCGGACTCGGCGGCATCTGGAACGTCAACGACCGTGTCGCGGTCGATCTGAGCTACCGGGTATTCGGTGTCGGGTGGTCCATCACTGCGGACGATCTCGCCTACGGTTTTCTCCGCACGGAAGTTCTTCTCTCTCTACGGATCTACGAGCCATTTCGAGGACTGATGCGTTGATGCAGGCCACGATCATCCCCGGGGCAAAGCCTGCGCTGCTCCCGAGGTCGTGGTCATGATCGTCTCGCCTGGCATGCCGCCGATGGATCTTGGCGCGAAGGACTCGATCCGCAGCCACTACGACCTGGCGACGCCGTTCTATCGGCTGTTCTGGGGACCGCACATCCATCACGGCCTCTGGTCGGCGGAAGACGCCGTCCGCGAGCAACCGCACGCCTCGCCCCGAGCAGCACAGGAAGCCCTCACCGACGCGGTGGCCACGCTGGCCGACATCCAGCGCGGCCAGCATGTGCTCGACGTGGGCTGTGGCATGGGGGGATCGTCGATCCGGCTTGCCAGGCAGCGACACTGTGAGGTGACCGGCATCACACTCAGCGGCGTGCAGCGGCGCTGGGCCTCGATGGCAGCGCTGCTCAACGGCGTGACGAGGTCCGTCCGATTTCGCCGCGTGGATGCCGAACTCGTGACCTTCGCGCCCGCGAGTTTCGATGTCGTCTGGAGCATCGAGTGCACGGAGCACCTGTTCGACAAGGAGGCGTTTTTCCGTCGGGCTGCTGGCTGGCTCCGGCCCGGCGGCCGGATGGCCATCTGTGCGTGGCTGGCGGCCGATGATGCCGATCGCCCCGGGCTGCGCGAGCAGGTGGAGGCGGTCTGCGACTCCTTCCTCTGCCCATCGCTGGGCAGTTTCTCGGACTACACGGGCTGGATGACCGCGGCCGGGCTCCAGGTGGAGCATACTGAGGACTGGACAGCCCGCGTCGCCCGGACGTGGGAACTCTGCGACGAGCGCGTGCGTCGGTGCGGTCTGCCGTGGCTGGCACGCTCCATCGATATGCGGCAGGCTACATTCCTGGATAACTTTAAGACGCTTCTCGACGCCTACCGCTCCGGGGCCATGCAGTATGGATGCATCGTGGCCCGGCGACCGGAAACGGCGGCGTGACGCAGATTCGCACCGTCCCCTCGCCCTCATAGCCAGGAACGTCGCAGCGATGAGCAGGTTTTGCGGAATTGCTTTCGGCCTGGCGACACACGTCCTGTTCGCCTTCACCGTCTGGCACCTGTTCTGGTTCCTGAAAGGACCGCTGCCGGACGATCTCCGGGCAGCGCCTCTTGGGCTCGGCGCGGCACTCGGCATCGATACGCTGCTGGCGCTGGTATTCGCGGTGCCGCACAGCGTGTTTCTCCTGCCGTCGGTGAGGCGCAGGCTCGTGTCGGCCGGCATTCCCTCGCCCTTCTACGGCTGTTTCTACTGTGTGGTCACCTGTGCCGTGCTCTTGCTGACGATCTTCTGCTGGCAGCCCACCAGCGTGGTGGCGTGGCGCTGGCCCGCTCCCTTCGACGGCGTCGTGTCGGCGGCCTTCGCGGCGTCGTGGGCCGCGCTGTTTTACAGCCTGTACCTCACAGGCCTCGGCTGGCAGACCGGCTGGACGCCCTGGTGGCATTGGGCCCGCGGTCTCCCGCAGCCGAAGCGGGTGTTCGTCGAACGCGGGGCCTACCGCTTCCTGCGGCATCCGGTGTACCTGAGTTTCCTGGGCCTGATCTGGTTCGCGCCGCTGGTGACACTCGACCGCGTCGTGTTGATCGCCGTCTGGTCGACGTACATCTTCGTCGGCAGCGCGCTCAAGGATGGCCGCCTGGTGCACTTCATGGGCGACAGCTATCGCGACTACCAGGCACGGGTGCCGGGGTATCCGGGCGTGGGGTTCGGGCCGCTGGGGCGGGTGCCGCCGCCGCTGATGACGGACCATGACGCGATCGGGGCCACTTCCGGATCGTGATCGAGCGTGACAGGCCCCTCGCTCGACCGATGGGGTGCCCTCCCCTCCTCGAATCGGCGGTAGACGAGCCGGACGTCAGGCGTCG